>QOAB01000026.1 GCA_003978285.1 Candidatus Thioglobus sp. | reverse complement strand
TAAGGATTGGCTTATCTGAAAAGCTAAGAGAAATATTATCTAGCGTGATTAATGGCATGCTTAAGGGTTAAAATTGTATTAATTATATTTTGATATTTTAGTATGCAACATTTTATACCTTTCAGGGCTTTTGCGAGTATCGTTAGTTTTATCTTATTGTTAAGTTTTTCTTCATCAATCCTGGCAGAAAGTATCGAAGCTAAAGCGTTTTCAAGTGATGCTCAAGAGACACGTTACCGCGCTTTAATTGACGAGATTCGTTGCCCAGTTTGTCAAGGCCAAAGTATTGCTGGATCAAATGCAGGATTGGCTAAAGATTTACGCGAACAAGTTCGAAAAATGATCATTAAAAATAACAGTAACGATGAAATTCGACAATTCATGGTAGATCGTTATGGTGATTTTGTGGTGTTTAAGCCGCCCATTAATAAAAATACCTATTTATTATGGTTTGCACCACCAATATTTTTAGTACTAGTATTGTTCTTTTTTATTAGGTCTTTATTAAGTAAAAAGAAAACGACGCAAACTCAAACAATAGACACCTCTAAAGCTAAGGATCTATTGAAGTGAGTCATCAGCAAGCGTTACTGATAAAAACCCACAATCGAGGCGCAATAGAAATTACTCAACTGGTGAATACCATTGTTGATGAGTTTGCACAGAGTCATACTTTGTGTCATGTTTTTGTTGCCCATACGTCAGCCTCGCTAATGATTACTGGCAATGAGGATGCGGACGTTTTGTTGGATATTGAAGACTATTTTCAAGATGTTGTAAAAGACGGCAATCCAAATTATCGACATAATAATGAAGGTGATTTTGACATGTCAGGTCATATTCGTACGATCTTAACGGGAGAGAGTAAAACCATTCCAATTATTGATTGCAAATTGGCGCTAGGGAAATTCCAAGGTTTGTTTTTATACGAACACCGTGCTGGTGAGAACACTCGAAAGCTTATCGTAACCTTGTCGTGAGTACCGAATTAGAACTTAGCAAGCTAATGGTAGATGCTTACACACATCAAAAAAATGGTGAATTGTCTTTGGCAATCCAGGCATGGAATGTACTGCTTAATCATCAAGCTGCTGATAAAGATTTAAAAGCCAATGCGCATTTAAGCTTGGGAAATTTACACCAATTACAAGGCAATGACGAGTTGGCGATTGAGAGTATGTCTAGCGCCATTAAGGCCAATCCAAATAGCGCAGAAGCTTATTTTTGCTTGGCCTATATGGAGCAAGAGAAAGATAATTTCCCCTCGGCAATCGAATATTTTGAAAAAGCCTTGGCACTTAATATGAATGATTCTGGTGCTTTTAATAATTTGGGTAATTGCTATGATCGATTAGAGAAAAGCGCTGAGGCGATTAACGCTTATTCTCAGGCAATTACCTTGGATGAAAATTACATTGCAGCGATTTATAACCGTGGTAACGCTTATATGAAGATTGCAAAAGATGATCTTGCCTTAGAAGATCTGAATAAAGCCATTGAATTGGATGCAAATTTTTACCAAGCCTATTATAATCGTGGCACTTTATTCAAGCGCATGGGAAAATCCAGCGAAGCTGAAGAAGATTTGACCAAAGCAAAAGCATTAGCACAACAAGAACTAGAGGAAAAAACAAAGCAGTGAGCGACCAAGACGATAACAAATTAATTACTGAACGAAGAGCAAAATTAGCCATCTTAAGAGAAGCGGGCAACCCTTTTATTAATGATTTCAAACCAGCCAATTTGGCACAAGACATTATTAATGATTACAATGGTTTTTCTAAAGAAGAATTAGCAGAAAAAAACATCGAGGTGTCTATAGCAGGGCGCATGATGCTTAAGCGAGTAATGGGTAAGGCAAGCTTTGCTCACGTGCAAGATTCTAGCGCACAAATCCAATTATTTGTGACACGTGATGAGCTGCCTGAAGGTTTTTATAATGAGCAGTTTAAAAAATGGGATATTGGTGATATTATCGGTGCCGTGGGTACGCTTTTTAAAACCAACGTGGGTGAGCTTTCTATTCGTATTAGTGACATAAAATTACTCACTAAATCTTTGCGACCATTGCCAGAAAAATTCCACGGATTGTCAGACCAAGAAATTCGTTATCGTCAACGCTATGTTGATTTAATTACTAATGAGCAAGCGCGTAATACCTTTAAACGCCGCTCTCAGATTGTGGCCTATATTCGTAATTTCTTTAATGACATTGACTTTATCGAAGTAGAGACGCCAATGTTACAAACCATTCCAGGCGGTGCGACAGCAAAACCATTTGAGACGCATCATAATGCGCTTGATATTGGTATGTACTTGCGTATTGCGCCAGAACTTTATCTTAAGCGTTTGGTGGTTGGTGGTATGGATAGGGTGTTTGAAATTAATCGTAATTTTAGAAATGAAGGCTTGTCCACTCGCCACAATCCAGAATTCACTATGATTGAATTTTATCAAGCGTATGCGACTTATCATGATCTGATGGATCTTACTGAAAAGCTCTTCCGTGGCATTGCTGTAGATGTGTGTGGTGATGCCGTTATTCACTACCAAGGTGATGATTTTGATTTCTCACAATCATTTGATCGCATTAGTGTGTTTGATTCAATCTTGCAATACAATCCAACATTAGCAGCGGATGATCTTAACGAAGATAATGCCAAGAAAACGGCTGAAAATCTTAACATTCAAGTCAAAGATAATTGGGGCTTAGGCAAAATTCAAATTGAGATTTTTGAAGCGACAGTTGAAGAAAAACTCATACAGCCGACTTTTATTACCGAGTATCCGACCGAAGTATCACCGCTTGCACGTCGTAACGACAACAATCCATTTATTACCGATCGTTTCGAATTGTTTATTGGTGGTCGTGAGATTGCCAATGGCTTCTCTGAGCTTAACGATGCCGAAGATCAAGCAGCGCGATTCAAAGCCCAAGTGGCTGAGAAAGATGCGGGTGATGATGAAGCCATGCACTATGATGCAGACTACATTCGCGCCCTAGAATATGGCATGCCACCAACGGCAGGTGAGGGTATTGGTATTGATCGATTGGTGATGTTATTTACTGACTCCCCATCGATTCGTGATGTGTTGTTATTTCCGCACATGAGACCAGAAGTTAAGTGAGTTTAATACCCGTCTTAGCCATTGACGGCCCTAGTGGGGTTGGCAAAGGTACGGTTGCCCGTATCATGGCACAAAAATTAGGTTGGCATTTGTTAGACTCTGGTGCAATTTATCGTGCTTTTGCATTGGCAGTTGACGCCAGAAATATTGATGTTACAGATGAATCTGCGTTAGTAGAAGTTGCCAATAATCTCGATTTAGAGTTTAAAACTGAAACCGATAGTGAACTGGTGAGTGTGTATTTAGATGGACAAGATGTATCCAAGGTTTTACGCACCGAACAAACCGGTGAAATGGCTTCCAAAATCGCCTCAATTGGTGTGGTACGCGCCGCACTTTTAAAACGTCAGCAAGCGTTTGCAAAAGCGCCTGGTTTAGTGGCTGATGGTCGGGATATGGGTACCGTGGTTTTTGCCGATGCTCCTTTTAAAGTTTTCTTAACGGCAAGTGCACAAGAGCGCGCTAATAGACGCCTAAAACAATTGCAAAATCAAGGGTCTGAGGGTATAATTTCTCAAATCTTAGCAGATGTTATAGCTAGAGACGAGCGTGATTCTTCACGCAAACACTCACCGCTCAAACCTGCCAAAGACGCCTTAATCATTGATACCACTGAGTTATCGATTGATGAGGTAATCACTCAAGTGAGTGAATTAATTAAAGCTTAAGCGGTTAAGCTTTATAAATAAACTAACCCGATAATCACCCAACTTACACCGTTGTTGGATAATTTACCGGTCAATATCAAAGAAGAAAATATGTCAGAATCATTTGCAGAGCTGTTTGAAAACAGCGTAGAACAACAAAACGTAAAAGTCGGTGCCTTATTAATGGGTACTGTCGTTAGCATTAATCGTGAAAAAGCGATTGTTAATGTTGGACTAAAATCAGAGGGTTTTATCTCTCTAGACGAATTTAAAAATCCACAAGGTGAAATCGAAGTTGCAGAGGGCGATATTGTAGAAGTCGCTCTAAAATCAATCGACGATGGCCTAGGTAATACATTATTGTCACATGCTGATGCTAAGCGCATCAAGTTGTGGCAGTCACTTGAAGCTGCAATGAACTCTAAAGAAGTCGTAACTGGTATTGTTACTGGCGCTGTTAAAGGCGGTTTGACAGTTGATATTGGCGTGGTTAAAGCATTCTTACCGGGCTCGTTGGTTGATGTGCGCCCAGTTAAAGATTTCTCGTACCTTACGGGTCAAGAAATTGAAGCCATTGTTATTAAGATGGACGAAGTTAGAAACAACATCGTTATTTCTAGAAAAGCGGTTATGCAAGAAGCTAACTCTGCTGATCGTGAAGCCTTACTTGAGACATTAGAAGAAGGTAAAGAAATCGATGGTATCGTTAAGAACCTTGCTGACTACGGCGCATTCGTTGATCTTGGCGGTGTTGATGGTTTACTACACATTACAGATATCTCATGGACACGTGTTAACCACCCATCTGAGAAATTGACTATCGGTGATAAGATTAAAGTTAAGGTTCTTAACTACGATAAAGAGAAGATGCGTGTATCACTAGGCCTTAAGCAGCTTACTGCTAGTCCTTGGGATAATATTTCAGACCGTCTTCCAATTGGCAAGAAAGTTACTGGTACAGTATCTAACCTTACTGACTACGGAGCGTTTGTACGCATCGAAGACGGTGTTGAAGGTTTGGTTCACGTTTCAGAGATGGATTGGACAAATGCAAATGCACGTCCTTCTAAGATCGTTAAACTGGGTCAAGAAGTTGATGTAGTGGTGTTAGACGTTCAAGAATCTAAGCATCGTATTTCATTATCAATGAAGCAAGCACAAGAAAACCCTTGGGAAGCGTTTGAAGCAACCTGTAATAAAGGTGATAAGATTAGCGTAACTGTTAAGTCAATTACTGACTTTGGTTTATTTGTTGGTCTTCCAGGCGGTATTGACGGTCTTATTCATTTAGCAGATATCTCATGGGAGAAGCAATCATCAGAAGCGTTAGTTTCTAATTATTCTAAAGGTCAAGAGCTTGAAGTAGTTATTCTAAATATTGATGCTGAAAAAGAGCGTATTTCTTTAGGTATTAAACAATTAGAAGAAGATGACTTTATGTCTTACGCCTCATCTAACAAGAAAGGTTCTATTGTTAAGGGTGTGATTGCTGAAGTAGATCCAAGAGGTGCGGTTATTACTTTAGCTGACGATATTACAGGTTACTTAAAAGCCGGCGAAATTTCACAAGAGCGTGTTGAAGATGCGACAACAGTTTTAAAAACAGGCACTGAAGTTGAAGTGGTTATTGTTAATGTTGATAGAAGATCCCGTAACATTTCAGTGAGTATCAAAGCTAAAGATTCTGTGGAAGAACAAGCAGCGATGGCAGATTACAATAAGCAATCTTCTGACGAGGCAACAGGTTCTACTTTAGGTGATTTATTGAAAAAAGCAAAAAAATAAATAAAGCTTTTTTAATCAGTTGTATAGCGATATATGACTGATATTAATCATGAAAAAAACCGATCTTATTTTTAATTTATCCAACCATTCTGATCTTTCTAAGGCTGATGCTAAAGCTTCTGTTGAAGTAATTTTAGAGGCGTTAACACAAGGCATTGTTTCAGGTGACGGGGTTGAAATTAGAGGGTTTGGTGGTTTTTATAAAAAACATCGAAAAGCGCGTTTAGGTATTAACCCTAAAACCAGTGAAAGAACGCAAGTTGGTGAAAAGTATGTACCATTTTTTAAGCCGGGAAAATCGCTAAGAGAAGCGGTTGATAACCAGTAAAAAGATAAAATAAAGACTAATTTTGATTGATTTACAAAGTGACGTTAATGTATAATTTCACTTTTTTATGGGGCGTTAGCTCAGTTGGTAGAGCACCGGACTTTTAATCCGATGGTCGAGCGTTCAAATCGCTCACGCCCCACCATATTCTCAAAAAGGGTTTCCGTATAGGAAGCCCTTTTTGATATTTAAAAGTAACACACTAAGTGTACAAACGGAGACAATAAAATGACAGTAAAAAAAGATGCAGTAGTAGAAATGCATTACACTTTAAAGAACGATGCGGGTGATGTGATTGACTCATCACAAGGCAAAGAGCCAATGCCATTTATTCAAGGCCATGGCAACATCATTCCTGGATTAGAAAGCGCCT
>QOAB01000159.1 GCA_003978285.1 Candidatus Thioglobus sp. | reverse complement strand
AACGATCTCATTAGAAACATTCGCCAACAACGATTCAAAGTTGACATGACTGGCGCATTCAACACGGGCTTTGTTAATATCTTAATTGGCCTCTCCTTGGGTAGTGTGGTGTATTTTTCATCAACCTTATTGGTCATGAGTGCGGGTGAGTTCCTATCTTTCTTCACCGCGATGGGTATGTTAGTCAAACCTGCTAAAAGCTTGGTTAATATTAATAAACCACTACAAACTGCCATGGCTGCGGGTGAAAGTGTATTCGGGCTGATTGACGAAGATGAAGAACATAACAGTGGCACCAAACAACTCAAAAAATCTAAAGGCGCAATCAAATTTAATCATGTCTCATTTGGTTACAATAGTGAAACCACTGTGCTTAACGACATTAGCCTTGATATTAAACCAGGAGAAACGGTTGCCTTAGTGGGCTCAACAGGTAGTGGTAAAACCACTATCATTCAATTATTGGCCAAATTTTATTCACCTACTGCCGGCTCTATTACGATTGATGGTGTCGATATTGCTGAATTTGAAGTCGATTCATTGCGTTCACAAATTGCTTTTGTTGATCAAAATGTACGTTTGTTTAACGACACCGTTAAAGGTAATATTGCACTCGGTCAAATTGACACCATGAGTGATACTCAAATCCAACATGCTGCTAAGGTTTCAAATGCGCATGAATTTATTCAGGAGCTGAGTGACCAATTCGATACGGAAATTGGTGAAGATGGTGCTAAACTCTCTGGTGGTCAACGGCAACGCTTAGCGATTGCTCGAGCGATTGCCAAAGACAGTCCGATTTTAATTTTAGATGAGGCTACCTCAGCACTTGATTCTGCTACCGAAAAACAAGTGCAAGCTGCCATTGATGAGATGCAAAAAGATCGTACCACTATTATCATTGCACACCGACTCAGCACAGTACAAAAGGCTGATCGAATTGTGGTGTTACGTCGTGGTGAAATTATTGAACAAGGTTCACATCAAGAATTACTCAATGCCAACGGTGAGTACGCTACTTTATACAAGCATCAGTTTGAAGGTTAAGCTTTAAAGTTACCCTTTAGTAACAATCATCTTATGCTCTAGCATGTCATGCATAGAGTAACCAATACCGCCAATACCATAACCTGAATGCTTACGTCCTGCAAACGGCATCCAATCTACTCTAAAGGTGGTGTAATCATTAATCATTACTGCGCTGGCTTCTAACTTTTTAGCCACATCCATTGCCAAAGACACATTGTCACTAAATATAGCTGATTGAAACGACACATCCAAGCTATTGGCTTGTTCTATCGCATCATCAATTGTTTGATAGCCATAGATACACACAACAGGGCCAAAAACCTCTTGTGTTGAAACTTTTGAGCCCTTAGCCGGATTGAGTAAAACGGTCGGCTCATAACTCACCTCGTTAATACGCTTGCCACCAGTGATTAAGGTTGCACCTTCTTGAATGGCTTCATCTACCCAGGCCTCAATTCGATCAGTCTCTTTTGGTAAAATCAGCGGGCCTAAATCGCTGTCTTCATTAATAGCATCACCCACCACTTGCTTAGAGGCAATATCGGCAATCTTTTGCGCCATTTCAGTGGCTCGATCTTCAGGCACATACACACGTTGTACCGACACACAAACCTGACCAGAATGATACATACTGGCTTTTACTACGCCATTAATAAATCCTTGTTCATCGGAATATTTATCAAAAATAAGTGGCGCTACGCCGCCGTGTTCTAGCGCACAACGCGTACCAGGAGCTAACTTAGATTTCAAATACCACCCTACTTTAGCAGAGCCAATAAAACTGAAGAAGCCTACTCTTGGATCAGTCACTAATTTTTCAGAATTTTCACGATTAGTGAGTGCGACTTGCACCCAGCCTTCTGGCAACCCCGCCTCTTTAATTAGACTTGCTAAACGTAGTGCACATAGTGGTGTCACTGACGCTGGTTTAATAATCACCGGGCAGCCAGTGGCAACAGCAGGGATTACCTGATGAATGCTTAAATTAAGTGGATGATTGAACGCGCTCACTGCCACCACCACGCCAATTGGCTCCATAATGGTAAACGCTGTATGACCTACCCCAGCAGCCGTCATGTCCATCGGCACTTCATAGCCTTGAATATTTTGAATCTCAGCCACGGCGATACGAATACCGTCAATGGCACGTGTTACTTCAACACGCGCATCACGAATTGGCTTACCACCTTCGTTGGCGATTAAGCGTGCAAAATCTTCATGTTCGGCATTAACTAATTCGGCCAATTTTTGTAAAATACGAATACGCTCATGTGCCGGCAAACAACCGCTTTTGTGCAGTGCTTGAGCAATAGACAACATGGCGTCAACTTGTGCACTATCATGCATTTTTAACTCGGCTAATACTTCACCGGTATAAGCCTGATTAACAATTAGTTTTTCTACTGCCATTATCTTGCCTTAATTATCAAATTGTTTTAAATCATCGAGTAATGTTTTGGTATTTTGCGAATAATCAACTGGCAAGTCAATTACATGCACACCACCCTCATTAAATGCCTTTTCCATTGTTGGAACTAACTGGTCACTTTGTTCTATTCTATGCCCGATCGCACCATAACTGTCCGCATATTTGACAAAATCCGGGTTATTAAAGTCCAGACCAAAATCATCTAACTCTTGAGCGGCTTGCTTCCACTTGATCATGCCATATCCGCTGTCATTAAAAATAATGACAACCAAATTTAACTTAAGACGCATTGCAGTTTCTAATTCTTGTGAGTTCATCATAAAGCCGCCATCGCCACACACAGACAATACTTGTCGATCAGGGTACATCAATGCACATGCTATAGCTGATGGCAAACCTGCACCCATAGTTGCTAAAGCGTTATCGAGTAATAAGGTATTGGGTTGATGGGTATGATAATGCCTTGCAAACCATAACTTAAACATACCATTATCAAGTGACACGATGCCATCATCATTCATCACCTTGCGCACATCAGCCACTACTCGTTGTGGCAGCATTGGGAATGAACTGTCATTATCTAAAGAATGGATTGCAGATTTGGTGCGCTGACGAATCTCATCCACCCATTGCGTATTACAAGCATAACAAGTATCAAGACCTTCGCCCAATCTAATCACTGAATTACCAATATCTCCAATCACCTCTACTTGCGGGTAATAAATGTCTTTAATCTCGGCAGAGTGGAAATTAATATGAATGACTTTTTGATCGCCACCATGCATTAAAAAAGGTGGCTTCTCGACAATGTCATGGCCCACATTAATAATTAAATCAGCTTTTTTAATGGCTTCATGTACGTAGTCATTGGATGAAAATGCTGCTGTACCTATAAAATTATCAATAGCACCACTCAAAACACCCTTGCCCATTTGGGTGTTAAAAAATAAGATACCTGTCTTCTTAACAAAATCAGACAATGGCTGTCTAATGTGCTTCCTATTAGCGCCTGCACCCACTAACAATAATGGTCGTTTTGCTAATTCAATTACCTTAGCTGCTTTCTCAATGGCTCTATCAGAGGCAAATAATCGATGAATTGTTTGTCTTGGAAAGACATAATCATTCTCTACTTCTTCTCTAGCAATATCTTCAGGCAGTTCTAAATGCACTGCGCCTGGTCGCTCTTCTTCGGCAATCCTAAATGCACCACGTACCAAGGCAGGGATTTGTCGCCCATAAACAATTTGATCAGAATCTTTTACCAATGGCTCCATCATTCTAACAATGTCTAGTATTTGAAATTTACCTTGCAAACCTTCTTTTATTGGCTTTTGGCCCGTAATCACCACGATAGGCATCGCGCCAAGTTGTGCATAAGCAATAGCAGTTACAAGATTAGTAGCGCCAGGACCTAGTGTGGCCAAACATACGCCCGCCCTACCAGTCAGACGCCCATAAGTAGCCGCCATAAAAGCAGCAGCTTGCTCATGTCGAGTCAGGATAAATTTAATGGATGAATTTCGAATCGAATCTAATAAATCAAGATTTTCTTCACCTGGGATTCCAAATATGTATTCAACACCTTCACTTTCAAGTGCTTTTACAAATAGATCTGATGCCTTCATACGCCCCCATAGAGTATAGTTTGGGGCTAGGATACCATATTTTTTTCTAGTTGAGTTATATTAGACGAGACAGAGTTTTTCCAGAATCCAAAACCTCTCTAACCATCTGTGATGCATCCACTAATGATTTGGCTTTTTTGGTATGCCAAAGCACCAAGCTGGCTGATAAAACAAGCCCATCATAAAACATGCCTTTTTCACCTGCAAGTGCAGCCTTTCCTAGCTTAACTGTGTAGTCTGCTAACTCAGGAATGTTTTGGTGTACATCTAACTCTCCCGGGAATGAGATGGCACGCATATCTTGCTCAATCCCCAGTGATTTTGGATCAATATCCACGCGATCTTTCTCGTCGGTACCTTCGTAAGACACCATTAAGCCTTTTTGACGCAATGATGGAATCACACCACCCTCAACACCACGTACTAATAAAGCACTATCCATGCCAGAGGCTTTAACCAAATTAGCATAAATCGGTGGATAAGGTTTGTGTACGTAACCCAAAATAGAATGCGTGGTTTTTCCTCTAAGTGGGCCGATTAAGGTTTCTACCGTGTTGATGACGGTACGCTTAATCACGCGATTACGCAAAGAGACAATATTGTGCAAGCCTTTACAATAACTCGCCTGATCAACATAACTCCAGCCAATGGCTGGGTCTTCTAATCTTGCCTTAGCTTGTGCTGTTGAATGATTAACGCTTAACCCTAATGCCTCGCTAATATGGCGGTGCGTTAAGCCAAATTTAGGTGAAACACTGTCTAAACCATGGATCACTGTTGGTAATCCTAATTCAGCTAATAAAGGCGGTAAAAATGATGAGATTGGAATGGATCGGTTATAACCACTATAAGGGTCGCCTAAATCTACTAGATGCTCAACATTAACGGTTTGCTTATCACTCTCAGCCAAAATTGCTGCTAAGATGCCTTCGTTTTCTTCCATGGTCTCGCGCTTCATACGCAATGCAATTAGGAAGATAGCCGATTGCACATCATCAATCTCGCCACGGAGAATGGCTTGCATGCCATCTCTAGCTTCTTCAAAATCAATGTTCTTACTCAAGTCAGGACCAGTTGCCACACGCTGAATAATTGATTTCATTAATGCTTGAACGTCCATACTATACCTTTATATAAATTTCGTTATTTTCTTGTTTGATGGCATAAATTTGCATATTATCAACGTCATCTTCTGAAGAATCACCCGTTTTTAAATCAAAACTATAGCCATGGAGTGAGCACTTAACTCGATCACCTTTTAAACAACCCAACGTGAGTTTAATGTCTTCGTGTGGACAGCGATTTTCCGCACAATACAGAGTACCATTATTCATGGTGATAAATAAGTCTTTACCTTCTAAGACAATTTCGACCATCGTACCTTCTTTAGGTGCTTGGCCTAAAACCTTCTTCCAAGTAGACATTAAAAAAACCTCCAAACACGGTTACTATCAAGTGCTGAAGCGCACTGCTTAAGTTGTCGTTTATAGCGTTTTGCATTACTGTCTACTTTTTTAGCAATTTTTGTTAACCAAGGTTTTTTTCTATAAGATTTTTTATTAAATCCACCGTGGCCTTCATGATAAGCTAAATATTGGTTATACGCATCTGACATAGCAACGCCAGAACGTTTGCTTGATTGAGTCATATACCAGCCAACAAAATCTGCCGCATCATCAAAATTATCTCGATCTGCACCTTTGTTGCCTGTTTTTAATTTGTACCATTCCCAAGTGTCATCGACTGCTTGAGCAAAACCATAGGCTGTTGTCGGCCTAAACCACGGCACCACACCAAACAACTTTTCTCTAGGTGGTTTTGCATCAGAGGCAAAGTTAGACTCTTGATAGATAATAGCAAGCTGTACGTGTGCAGGTGCGTCATATTTTTTCTCACTGGCTTTAATTGCATGATACCAGCTAACTTCTTCATCCATCAAATTACAAATATTACTAACCTTAACCGCCGGTGTTGAAAAACACCCGCTCAATAAAGTTGAGAGAAAAACAATCAGTAAACTTTTTTTCATTAGCCCACTGCTGGGAAAAACACCTTGTAAGCTACAACAATTTGAATGATAAATAAAACAGCAAACATACCTTTAATCGCACCATCTGATAACGGAGTTGGCTCAGCAGAGTCAGACTTCTCTAATTTTACATTGGTTGCCACCAAGCCTTTGTCAGAACTTTCTGCTTGAAACACCACGCGTGTATCTGCTTTTAAACGTGACTTGTTATAAATATTCTTTTGGTGAACGAAATATTTCTCACCATCATCACCCGTAATAAAACCATATCCTTTAGTACCAAACTGGGCTA
>QOAB01000075.1 GCA_003978285.1 Candidatus Thioglobus sp. | reverse complement strand
TTGACCAATTAAAGTATTTCGATAGGCTAATGTTATTTGGTATAGTAATCGGTACTGCCAATAAAAATAAGCCCAATTGTCAATATTTTGATCAACACCGTTCAGTTGAGGGGTTTTCCCGATTTTATTGTCAAATCCAAATCCAAAATAATCACTCGTATTTTGGTGAAGCTCGGCAAGCGCCAACCCCATTTTTGACTGCATGTTTGAGTTATGTGTAATATCTATCCATTCCAATATCAAGCAATGTTTACAACTACCCAACACTGCTGGTGTGTGAATGGTTTTTCCTAATAAAGCTAATTCCCTGCCTTCATTGATTAATTGTTGGTTAGGGTTTGATTGGTATTTAACAAAGACTGTATTGCCATCAGATAATGTAACTTGATAGGCGGAAAATAGCCCTGTACTCACTGATTGTTTGTTAATAATGCTTAGGCCTAAGTGTTGCTCAATGTGCGCTTCAATCGACATTAAGTTTAGGCTCTAGATTGCGCCTCTAAGCAACGAATGTAAGCTTGATGATCCATCGGCGTGTTGTTTTTCTGTGATGAGAAAATCATTTGCGCAATACAATCCATCATCAGATGTTCGACCTCGTGCGGATCTTGAACTTTGCCTAATATTTTTTGATAATACTCGTTAATACCTTTTGGTTGATTAATCGACAGTTGTTCTCTTAATGACAAATGTAGGTTAATATGTAAAAAAGGGTTGACCTCTCCACTTTCAGGAAAGAATTCAGACTCAATATTACTGATGAGCTTGTGATACTCTGGATGCATTTCAATGACTTGCGTGAGTTGATCTTCGAGCGGGTCAAGTGCCTTCTTATCTAGAAATTTTTGCCAAGCATTGGCAAGGAATTGACGTTGTTGAGTTCTATCTTGGGTGTAGAGCATGAGCTCTATTATAAAGCTAAGTAGCTATAGGTTTTTTTCTTCGTATTCACAAAGATCTAACAAGATACAATCAGTACATAATGGCGAACGCGCCTTACAAGTATAGCGACCATGAAGAATCATTAAGTGGTGTGCAGGCACTCTAAATTCATCAGGGATAAATTTAACCAGCTTCTTTTCAACTTCTAATACAGTTTTACCGCTAGCAATTGCTGTACGGTTAGCAACACGATAAATATGTGTATCCACCGCGATTGTTGGATGACCGAAAGCGGTATTAAGTACCACATTTGCTGTTTTACGGCCAACACCTGGCAGCGCTTCTAATTCTTTACGAGTTTCTGGCACCGCGGAATCGTATTTTTCAATCAGGATTTTACAAGCTTGAATAATATGCTTAGCTTTTGAATTGAACAGACCAATGGTTTTAATTGTGTCTCTTAATGTGTCTTCACCTAGCTCGAAAATCGCTTCAGGTGTGTTGGCAATTGGAAATAATTTATCAGTGACTTTATTGACACTTTTATCCGTTGCTTGGGCTGATAATGTAACAGCAACTAGCAATTCGAAAGGGGTGGTGTAATTTAACTCTGTTGTCGGATTAGGTATCTTTTTCAATAACCTTTCAAACATTTCAAAACGTGTCTCGGCGTTCATTTCTTCTCTCTAGTTGATTTACTCAATGGACGAAGATTATACCTGATAACTAAATTAATAGCAAAATGCACTAAAAGAAAGATTCTCCATAGGCTTCGAGTTGTTGCCAAAGTTTTTCATTATTAGGGTGTTGTTCACGCATGGCGTTAATGCGTTGAAAGTATTCATCAATAGCCAAATAACCATTTTCACCGGCTTGCACTCTGCCTTGTACGGTTTCAAACCAATCCTCGGCTTCGTCTTCACTCAGTGCTTCGGGATAGTTTCTAGCCTTGAAATGCATGAGCAATATTGAAAGTTTATCATCTTTAAATTTTGGATGAAAATCTTTTAATGCATCTACGCTAAGCGTTTGTATTTGATCACCGATGCGTTTATCGCCATTATCCATAAAGCCGTCGTAAAGCGTTTGATCAACATCGGTTGTTTTAATGCGTTCTTGATCATTTTTATATAAATCCTGCACAATTTTTCCAATCGCTTTTTGATTGTCCTTGATGAAAGACAACCGACGAAGGCAAGTTTCCATATCGATTTGCAGTTGTTCAATAATTTTTGACTCAAGTTTGTACACATTAGGCACAAACATTGGGCTCTTATTAAAAACCAAATCCTTAATTTGCAATCTTTCCACGCCTTTTGGTAATTCAGATTGCTTGGTAAACATTAAGGCTTTCAACTCTTCAACTTCAAGCTCGAGTAGGAGAGTAGGATCTTGATCCAAATTAAACACAATGGCGCGATCGTTATATTCAGGATGATAGGCCAATGCTACTGCTAAGCGCGTACAAGATTTTTCCGCCGGATACATGCCAGAAGTATGTAGCATTGGCTCAAACAGTTGAATTTTACGCTCAACTGTTTTCTTTTCACGTAGGCTAAAGGCGTAATCAAACAATTGTGGTTGTGTGTCTTTAATGATTTTAGCAATCGAAATCGTAGCTCGTACATCGGCTAGTGCATCGTGTGCATTGGCGTGTTCAATACCGTTCGCCAAGGATAATTGGTCGAGTTTAAAAATTGGCTTGCCATTTTCATCATACACCCACTCAAGGCTTGCATCTTTTTTCAACGCATAGCATAGGCGCACCACATCTAGAATATCCCAGCGGGTATTGCCATTTTTCCAATGCCAAGCGTATGGATCGATAAAGTTTCGGTACAAGGTGTGGCGAGTGAATTCATCGTCAAATCGAATCGAGTTATAGCCAACAATACAAGTATTTGATGTGGAGAATTCAGTATTTATTTTTTGAATAAAAGCATGTTCAATCATGCCTTTTTGTTCACACAGTTGTGGGCTAATGCCAGTGACTGCACAAGCTTCTGGCGCAGGTAAGCAATCATGCGTTGGCTTACAATAAAACATATGCTCATCTAAGATGTTGAGGTTTTCATCCGTACGAATACCTGCAAATTGTGAAATTCGATCAATTCTTGGGCTGATGCCAAAAGTCTCGTAGTCGTACCAATAGAATGTTTTCATAAGCTTATTTTAACGAATTTTAAGCAATAAAAAACCCAGTGATTAAACTGGGTTTTTGAATTCAAATAACTATTGAAGTTACTGAGGATGTACGTTAGCCGCTTGAGGACCTTTAGCACCGTCTTCTAAATCGAATTCTACTTCTTGACCTTCTTCTAGTGATTTGTAACCGTCACCTTGAATAGCACGGAAGTGAACGAATACATCGTCACCACTTTCTTGCTCAATAAAACCAAAACCTTTTTTTGCGTCAAACCATTTGACTTTTCCTGTTGTAGACATAATGTCTCCTATAAGTTTAAAAAATTACCGAAAAAACATACCACCTTTATAACTTAGAGAAACTTGAAAAAGTTCAAACAATAAAAATATAAATAGTAGCCGTATTCTTTACCAGCGTCTGCTATTTTAACGTACTTTAGCGATTAACGTACTAAATAAATTTGACTATTTGTTTTTTAGGCTTTTAACGTGAGAATTTTGGCTTTCTATTCCGATCACCACCTCTTCTATCACCATCACGAGAGTCTCTGCCACCACGTCTATCATTTCTGCCACCTTTAGAAAATTTTCCACGACCAAAATTACGTTTTCCTGGTTTGCTGCCACCAATGGTAGCCTTGTTATTTTTTTCAGTGAGTTCAATGATGTTTAGGCGTTTGCCGTTAACGACTGTTTTTTGTAGCACCTTAAGAACTTCATCCGGCATTTCATCGGGTAAATCTACTGTTGAAAAATTATCAAAGATTTGAATAGAACCAATATATTCACTATCCATATCTGCTTCATTGGCAATAGCGCCCAAGATATTTCCAGGTTTGATGTTGTTGTTGTTACCCACTTCAAGCTTGTAACGACGCATTGGTGTTTTTGGGTGATCTTTAAGAGAGTTAGCCTTTACTGGTACAATTTTTTCCTCACCTGGCTTTTGATCTCTACCAAAACTAGGTTCTTTTTCAGATAATAACAAAGGTTCGTTACCTTGTGCAATATGCGCTAATGCTGCCGCAACTTTAAGGTGAGAGATTTCTTCGTTAGCTTCTTGAAATTCAGTAACAAGCTTCTCGAAAATGCTTAAATCTTGATTGTTGATGGTTTCGGTTATTTTCTTTTTGAATGTGTCGATGCGTTTCTCATTAATGATTTTTGCAGTCGGTAATACGAGTGGTTCAATTTTTTGACGTGTTACACGTTCAATATTGTTAAGCATACGACGTTCACGATGCGATACAAATAAAATCGCCTCACCAGCACGACCAGCACGACCGGTACGGCCAATACGGTGTACGTAAGTTTCTGCATCTTGAGGAATGTCGTAGTTCACCACATGAGAAATACGCGGCACATCTAATCCACGAGCAGCAACATCAGTGGCAACTAAAATATCAACGCCACCTTTTTTAAATTTGTTAATAATTTTTTCACGTTGACTTTGCTGAATATCACCATTAATAGCTTCTGCTGAAAACCCTCTAGCAGCAAGTTTTTCGGCCAGTTCAACCGTTAATGTTTTAGTTCTAGCAAAAATAATCATTGCATCAAATTCTGTTACTTCTAGAATTCTAGTAAGTGCATCTAATTTTTGACTTAAGCCACCCACTAAGCAATACTTCTGGTCGATATTTGGAGCAGTTTCTGTTTTGGTTTTTACTTTGACAATTTTAGGATTTTTTAAGAATTTTTCTGCGACACGTTTAATAACGTTGGGCATAGTTGCCGAGAATAGCGCGATTTGACGTTGCTCAGGAATGCGTTCCATTACCCATTTAATATCGTCAATAAAGCCCATTTTCAACATTTCATCCGCTTCATCTAAGACGAATGATTTTAAGTTGTCGAGTTTTAAGGTGCCTTTCTTAATATGATCCATCACACGTCCTGGCGTGCCCACAACAGCATGTACACCGCGTTTTAATGGACGTAATTGGATGTCGTATGATTGTCCACCATAAATTGGTAATACGTGAAAGCCTTTTAATCCACGTGCATAAACTTGCACGGCTTCTGATACCTGGATAGCTAGTTCACGAGTTGGCGCTAGAATCAATAATTGAGGCGCATTCAAACTCAGATCAATGTTGTCTAATAAAGGTAGGGCAAATGCCGCTGTCTTACCTGTGCCTGTTTGTGCTTGACCAATAATATCTTCGCCATTTAGTAGGTGAGTGATACATTGTTCTTGAATAGGTGATGGCGTTTCATAACCGATAGAATCCAACACTTTTAGAATTGAATCAGATAAGCCAAAATCACTAAATTTAGCTTGAGGCTTGTTATCGAGTTTGTTATCGGATTTATTTTCAGACATGGTTTTTAGTGACAGACAAAGACCGCAATTATACGCTATATTAGTTTTTTATTAAGAGTACAATTGACTTTAAGCGGATATTTACGGAGGTTGTTATGAGGCTTGGAATGGTGGTTTATTCGAATGACCCTGAAACAGTATTTAATGCATTTAGACTCGGTGTATTTTCTTTAGGTAAGGGCGATACAGTTAAAGCATTTTTATTAGCAAAAGGCGTTGAAAGTGAAATGTTGGTTGATGATAAATTCAATGTGCTTGAACAAATGCAATCTTTTGTTGATGCCGGTGGCGAAGTGTTTGCTTGTGGTACGTGCTTAAAAATTAGAAAATCTGGTTCATCGGACATGTGCCCAATGTCAACTTTGGATGATTTGCATGGAATTATTGCGGAGTCCGACAAGGTGTTAACTTTTTAGCACGTTTGAACTATTTGTTAAACCATTTAATTGAGCAACCCATTGATGGGGTTTGCTCTAAAGGCCCCTGACCGGTTTTCGCCACTTGGCTCATGGCATCAAACAAGTCGCGCTTGACATCGGTTGCTGCAGACTCTTTACGCGATGCATCGAGCCGGCCACGATACTGTAATTCTAAATCTGAGTTATAACCAAAGAAATCAGGCGTACAAACAGCACCATAGGCTTTTGCAACTTCTTGAGTCTCATCGATCAAATAAGGGAATGGAAAATTCATTTCTTTAGAGATTTTTTGCATATTTTCAAAAGAATCTGCTTCGTATTCATCCGGATTATTTGACATAATCGCTACGGTATTAAGCCCCATGGCTTTGAGTTCTTTGGTGTCGCGAATAACTCGATCAATAATAGCCTTAACATAAGGGCAGTGATTGCAAATAAACATCACCAGCAAGCCATTTTCGCCTTTGCAACTATCCATAGTATGCATTTGCCCATCTACGCCTTTGAGGTTGAAATCAATAGCAGGTGTGTTGAAGTCACAAACAGGGGTTTCAGTGCTAACCATGATGTTTTTTCCTGGGTTTAATTAAGATTAAGATTTTAATAGAGTTTGAATGATGTGTCCTGCCATCATCAGCCCAAAAATATTAGGCATATAAGAAATCGCACCGTTCAC
>QOAB01000121.1 GCA_003978285.1 Candidatus Thioglobus sp. | reverse complement strand
AATCACTGGCTCAACAACCAACAATCAATGGTCATTAACCAACGGCCCTTTTACTGAAACCACCTTTACTCAATTGCCCGAACAAGACTGGACATTGTTAGTGCAAGGGGTTGATCGATTCGTTGATGAAGTGCACGAGTTAATCAAACAATTTGATTTTATTCCACGTTGGCGCTTTGATGATGTGATGATCTCATACGCGGCCAAAGGCGGTAGTGTTGGGCCTCACTTTGATTATTACGATGTCTTCTTACTACAAGGCAGTGGTAGGCGTCGTTGGCATATTAGCAGCAAAAATTGTGAATTAGATAATTATCTGAATGAAGTGCCACTTAGAATCATGAATATCTTTGAGGCTGATCAAGTATGGGACGTAGAACCAGGAGATATACTTTATGTACCACCTAAAGTGGCACACCATGGGGTCAGCTTAGATGATGAGTGCACCACTTTATCGTTTGGTTATCGCGCTTATTCAACACAAGAATTATATGAATCGATCGATCAGCAATCTAAGGATAAAGATCAATACTATCAAGACCCTATTTGGGATAACCAAAATACGCCAGCATTGATACCCAACTCAGCCATTACTCAAGCACAGAAAATACTTGACATTAATACTGAAAAATTCGCCTGTTTTGTTACTCAACTAGACTCACTAGATAGGCAATTATTGCAACACCATGAACCTGGTGTGTTTGATCAGCAAGGACATTATCAGTTGCATCCAAGTTGCAATATTGCTTATTTTTTAGATGGTGAAGTACTTAAAGTATTTATCAATGGTGAACAGTTCGATACACAAGCATTTGAGGTGAAAACTATGGTTCAATTTTGCAATAATCGAACAATTAATGCAGCTCAATATCCAGAACTTACTGCCCATCTATTTAAGCAAAATTTAGTCGTCATAATTGATTGATTTTAGGGATAATAACTCTCGTTTTATGACTTAAATTTATGCCTTAAGTTTTATCTCAAACGTATTTTGCAATAGTCAAAATGTGTTTCAAATAAAGCTTATCCAATTCAAATCATGGAACGCCTTTTATAAACCTGCAATAGTCAAAACTTACTACGTGAGGAATTGTCTATTTATCTTACGGAGGATTTTTCATGGAAATGAATATCGTTACAAAAAGCTTTGCCATGGGCAAACACACAATCACTTTAGAAACTGGCCGTATCGCCAGACAAGCACACGGCGCTGTACTAGCAAGTATGGACGACACACAAGTATTGGTGACTGTGGTTGCCTCTAAAGAAACACAGCCTGGTCAAGACTTCTTTCCATTATCAGTAGACTATGTTGAAAAAACTTACGCTGCTGGTAAGATCCCTGGTGGATTTTTAAAGCGTGAAGCAAGAGCGACCGAGAAAGAAACTCTAACATGTCGTTTAATTGACCGCCCTATTCGACCTTTGTTTCCAGCTGGTTTCGTAAATGAAGTACAAGTTATCATTACCGTAATTTCAGCTAATTCTGAGGTCGACCCAGATATGATTGCAATGCTAGGTGTATCAGCAGCACTTTCAATCTCCGGTGTTCCTTTTAATGGTCCTATTGGTGGCGCCAGAGTAGGTTATACAGAAGGTCAATACACACTTAATCCAACCTACTCTGAACTAAAAAATTCAGATTTAGATATGGTCGTTGCCGGTACAGACGAGGCAGTATTAATGGTTGAATCAGAAGCATCTGAATTATCAGAAGAGGTTATGTTGGGTGCGGTAATGTACGCACATGAACAATTCCAAGTAGCGATCACTAACATTGCTGAGTTTGCTGCCGAAGTTGGCACTGAGCAATGGGATTGGCAAGCGCCAGAAACGAATGAAACTTTATTGGGTGACATTCAGTCACAATTCGGTGCACAAATTAATGATGCCTACCAAATCAAAGAAAAGATGGATCGCTACGCTAAAGTAGGTGAAATTAAAACGGCTGCACTTGAAGCGTTAGTCAGTGATGACGAAGATGGTCATTCAGCTGAAGATGTCTCTAAATACTTTAAGAAAGTTGAAAAATCAACAGTACGTGAGCGCATCTTAAGCAACGAGCCACGTATTGATGGCCGTGACAATAACACAGTACGTGAATTAAAAATTGAAACCGGTGTGTTGGAAAATACGCATGGCTCTGCACTATTTACTCGTGGTGAAACGCAAGCATTAGTAGTAACAACACTAGGCTCTAAGCGTGAAGCGCAGTTAATTGAAAAATTAGAATCTTCTGAACGTCAAAATGACTACTTCTTATTACATTACAATTTCCCACCATACTCTGTAGGTGAAACAGGTCGTATGGGTGGTGCAGGTCGTCGTGAAATTGGCCATGGTCGTTTAGCACGTCGTGGTATTGCTGCCTGCCTTCCAACAATTGAAGAGTTTCCATATACGGTTCGTGTGGTTTCTGAAATTACAGAATCTAACGGCTCTTCATCAATGGCCAGTGTGTGTGGTTCGTCACTATCATTAATGGATGCTGGTGTACCAATCAAGGCGCCGATTGCTGGTATTGCCATGGGCTTAGTTAAAGAAGGTGATAGGTTTACCGTATTAACTGATATCTTAGGTGATGAGGATCATCTAGGCGATATGGACTTTAAAGTAGCAGGTACTTCTCGTGGCATTAACGCTTTACAAATGGATATCAAGATTCAGGGTATTACCAAAGAGATTATGGAAATCGCATTAAAGCAAGCAAAAGAAGCAAGACTCAATATCTTGGGTCAAATGAACCAAGTTATTTGCGAGACAAACACTTCAAGCAAAAATGCACCTAAAACAGCCGTTATCAAAATTAACACAGACAAAATCCGTGATCTAATTGGTAAGGGTGGAGAGACCATTAAAGGCGTTATTTCAACTTCTGGTGCTAATGTTGATGTTGATGATAAGGGTAATGTTAATATTTTTGCTGGCAATCAAGAAGCTTTTGATAAAGCCGTACAAATGGTTAAAGAAATTACTGCTTCACCTGAAGTGGATAAAGTCTACGCAGGTACAGTGATGAAAATTGTTGAGTTTGGCGCCTTTGTTAACATCATGCCTAATCAAGATGGCTTGTTACATATTTCTGAAATCGCTCACGAGCGTGTTGAAAAAGTAGAAGATCACTTAAAAGAAGGTGATGAAATCGAGGTTAAAGTATTAGGTTTGGACAGAGGCCGTATCAAGTTATCTCGTAAAGCACTTTTAGACAAATAATCATCTGATTAATACTCTAAACTAAAGCCACCTTAACGGTGGCTTTTTTTGTTTTATCTATCGAGGAACTTCTTATTTAATCTTCTAATTATGCCAATCTACTTAGTCTTTCTATCCGTTGTTGCCATTTGGTCAACTACGCCACTTGCCATCGTGTGGTCAACACTAGGCTCAGATTTTAATTTTGCTGTTGCTTCTAGAATGCTAATTGGGTTAATGATTTGTTTATTGTTATTGTGGGTTAAAAAACAAAAATTAAACACCAGTAGGCTTGCCGTCAATAATTATTTTTACGCCGGGATGGGTATCTTTACCACCATGAGTTTGGTGTACTATTCATCGCAAACAGTTCCTTCAGGTATTATTTCTATTGTGTTTGGATTAACCCCTATTATTACTGGCATATTTGCTTTACTACTACTCAAAGAGTCTTTCTTTAAATTTCATAAAATAGCAGGATTATTACTGGGTTTAATTGGACTGATTGTTATCTTTAAGCAAACATTAAGTATTTCAACTGAAATGATAACGGGCCTGTTAGCCGTTACTTTTGCAATGGCTTTTCAATCCTTCATATCGGTTAAACTTAAACAAGTGAACGCTTCTATTTCTGCACTAGAAACCACTACTGGGGCACTTATTGTTAGTGTGCCATTGTTTATTTTAAGCTGGGCTTTAACCGAAGGTGTAATTCCAACGACGACATTTAAAGCCACTTTATCCATTGGTTACTTAGCACTATTTGGCTCAGTGATTGGCTTTATGTCGTACTACTATTTAATTCGACATACCAGTGTAAGAGTGGTTGGTATTGTGCCACTCATTACACCAATATTTGCATTACTACTAGGTGCAAACCTTAATAATGAAACCCTAACAAGTGCTCAACTAAGCGGTATCATTCTTGTACTAATCGGATTGAGTTATTACGAATATGGTGGTAAATTTACAAAGGATAAAGCATGAGTGAAAAACTAATCGAGCTAGAAGAAAAAATTGCCTATCTTGATCATACGATCGATGAGCTTAATAAGGTTGTTTTTCGTCAAATGCAAAAAATTGATGAATTAGAAGAAATGATCAAACATTTATCAGGAAAAATAGATCAGCTTAGAGATAACTCAGAATCTGGCGCCCAGATAACTAATGATCGACCGCCACATTATTAGTGCATTATCTTCTATCTAAAACAGGAGATTCAAACTTTAACCCTCCCCAACCATAAGTCATAAAATTACGAATATTTCCGTGAGAATCACTCTCAGGCGTATTGAGTACATCTTGATAATATTGACCAAAACAATGTAGTGTCTCTAGTTGTGTGAGCTGATGAATAGCAGCAAAACAAAATAACTTAGCACTGCCTTGGTTTTCATCGGCAGTATTTTCAACCTCACCGTTAGTGAAGCCAGCTGGCGTGTAGTTGTAATCATCGTCAATCAGTGCAATTAAGTCCTCAAACTTCATTTTTGCACCTGATCTTAGTATTTCTAAATACTCTTCTTGTGTCATTGTCATTCTTTCCCCCTATTTAAGAATTATCCCTACACCGTCATTGGGTTTGGCTTATCTATATTTATACCGTATTTTTCAATTGCTTGTGCAACAACTGAAGCATCCATCTCGCCTTCGTCAACCAAAGCTTTAAGAGCGGCAACAGTCACATAATTTGCATCAACTTCAAAAAAGTCTCTAAGCGCCTCGCGTGAATCAGAACGACCAAAACCATCCGTACCTAGTACTTCATAACGACCTGGAATATACTTACGCACTTGCTCAGCATAATTACGCATGTAGTCAGTGGTTGCAATCACCGGGCCTTTAGCATCTGCCAAACATTGGGTAATATAAGGAACTTTTGGCTCGTCTGTACTAAAACGATTGACTCGATCAACCGCTTGTGCTTCACGCGTGAGTTCATTAAAACTGGTCACTGACCAAATATTAGACTTAACCCCCCAGTCATCTGAAAGCATTTGTGCTGCTTTTTCAACTTCTCTTAAAATCGTACCACAACCCATTAACTGCACTTGCTTGTCACCAGTGCCCACTTCTTTCAGTGGGTAAATACCTTTAATAATCCCCTCTTCCGTGCCTGCTGGCATTTCAGGGTGTGTGTAGAGCTCATTCATGGTGGTAATGTAATAGAAAATATTTTCATGTTTTTCATACATCCTAAACAAACCACTACGAATAATAACCGCCAACTCGTAAGCGTAAGTCGGATCATAAGAAACACAGTTTGGAATGGTGTTAGCCACCAAATGTGAATCACCATCTTGATGTTGTAAGCCTTCACCATTTAACGTGGTTCGACCTGCTGTACCGCCAATCAAGAAACCTTTGGCTTGCATATCACCTGCTGCCCAAGCCAAGTCACCTACACGCTGGAAACCAAACTTAGAGTAGTAAATGTAGAATGGAATCATGGTGGTATTGTGCGTTGCATAAGCCGTTGCCGCAGCAATCCAATCAGAGATTGCACCGGCTTCATTAATACCTTCTTGCAATACTTGACCTTTAATATCTTCTTTATACCACATGACTTTATCAGAATCTTCTGGCTGGTAAAGCTGACCGGAAGCTGAATAAATACCGAGCTGTCTAAACAAGCCTTCCATGCCAAAGGTACGCGCCTCATCTGGAATAATTGGCACTATTTTAGGACCGAGTTGTTTGTCTCGAACTAATAAAGTCATTACTCGGTTAAGCGCCATGGTAGTGGACATTTCACGCTCACCACTAGATTCTAACAAAGCTTTAAACACCTCTAATTCTGGTGCTTTCAAATCTTCTAATTCAAACGAGCGCACAGGTAAAGATCCGCCTAGTGCCTTACGTCTAGCATTCATATAAGTCATTTCTTCGCTATCAGGTGCTGGCTTGTAAAAATTAAGCTCTTTAACATCAGTGTCTGTCACCGGCACATCAAAACGCTTGGCAAAAATCTCTACTTGCTCAAGACCGAGTTTCTTCTGTGAATGTGTGGTATTTTGCCCTTCACCAGCTTCACCCATACCATAACCCTTAACAGTTTTTGCCAATATAACCGTTGGTTTATCACTACATGCTTTAGCAGCATGATAAGCTTGGAATACTTTATACGGATCATGCCCACCACGATTTAAATGATAGATTTCATCATCACTCATGTGTTCAACCATGGCTAATAATTCAGGATACTTACCAAAAAAATGCTTACGTACGTAAGCGCCATCTTTAGCCTTATAAGCCTGATACTCGCCATCTACCACTTCTTCCATGCGCTTTCTAAGCAAACCATCAGTGTCTTTAGCGAGCAGCTCATCCCATTT
>QOAB01000151.1 GCA_003978285.1 Candidatus Thioglobus sp. | reverse complement strand
GATGCGCACCTGTATGCAAATGCTTCAGCACCTGCTATTTCGGGTGTGGCTCTAGAAACTGCGGTTAAAGATTATTATAAAATTAACTCAATCGTTGAGCGTTTATCTAAAAAGTTTAATTTGGCATTGATGCAAGCTGTTGCTAGATCAGCACCACTGAGTGACTTAGAAGACACTAAAAAAACTAAAGCCTGGTGTGCGCAAATACAGCAGCTTTTAGCGCAAGATCTAACACCAGCACAAAAGCACGTAGTTGTTTTTAATGATAAAACCCAAGAGATTGAACATACTTTATCAGTGTATGGTGTCGATAACGATACTGATTTCTTAGGCGAAGCCTTTTTTAATTCTGACGATTATAAAACCATTAAAAAATTCTCAGAAGCCATTGAAAGTGTCTTTAGCGAAGAATCTTTTGTTGAGAAAAAAGGTAAAGAGATTAAAGCTAAAAACTTTACCCAGGTGGTTAAATTTTTGATGGATGATGCCAAAAAAGGTCAGAGCTTCCAGCGCTATAAAGGCTTAGGAGAGATGAATCCGGAACAGCTTTGGGAGACCACCATGGATCCAGAGAATAGAATTTTACTCAAAGTAAAGATTGAGGATGCTATTGTTGCAGACGAAGTATTTTCAACTCTAATGGGTGACGAAGTAGAGCCAAGAAGGAACTTTATTGAAAAAAATGCGCTCTCAGTCGATAACCTAGATTTTTAACCTATTATTATTTAACAAGGAGTTACATTATGTCAACAAAACACCCCGTCGTTTCGGTTACCGGCTCATCAGGTGCAGGCACAACTTTCGTAAAAAAAGCATTTGAGAAAATTTTCGACCAGAAAAATCTTAACGTTTGTGTTGTAGAAGGCGATAGCTTTCACAAGTTTGAACGTGCAGACATGAAAGTTGAAGTCGAGAAGTCACGCGCAGCAGGTAAAGTGCTAACGCATTTTGCAGAAAATGCCAACCATTTTGATAAATTAGAAGCGTTGTTTAAGCAATATGGTGAAGACGGTACAGGTCAAAAGCGTTATTACATTCACTCGGATGAAGAGGCAGTTGAGCACAATGCACGTTTAGGTACTGACCTTAACCCTGGTCAGTTTACCCCTTGGGAAGATATTGAAGCTGACACAGACATTATGTTTTACGAAGGGCTTCATGGTGGTGTGAAAACTGATAATGCTGATGTCGCAGGACAAGTTGATTTATTGGTCGGTGTGGTGCCAGCGGTTAATATTGAGTGGATTCAAAAAATCCACAGAGACACTTCTGAGCGCCCTTATACGCCAGAGCAAGTGACTGAAATTATCCTAGACCGCATGCAGGACTATGTTGAATTTATCACACCACAATTTGAGAACACACACATTAATTTCCATCGTATTCCTTTAGTAGATACCTCTAACCCGTTTAGCGGTCAAGCAGTACCTGCGCCAGAGGACTCTTTGGTAGTCACCAGTGTGCGTATTGATGGTGTTGATCTTCAAGCGGTTGCAGACAAGCTACCTGCGGAAGCAATGGCGTTTTTACAAAACGACACCACGTTAGTCTACAAGGGTAGCTTTATGGTGGATGTGATGGATATTATGTTGACACCAATTATTGATGGGCTAATGGCCAATAAGTAAATCATATTTTTTAAGCCTTGTTAATTTCTGCAAGCTTTTTGCAGGGGTTAACAAGGTTTTTTATTGAGGAAAAATCATGCAAGAGCAACCCAAAGCCCCTAGTTTTTTAGAATTTTTTGTTTACTGGCTAAAGCTGGGTTTTATTAGTTTTGGCGGTCCTGCTGGGCAAATATCGATGATGCATCAAGAGTTAGTAGAAAAGCGTCGTTGGATTTCTGAGCATCGTTTTTTGCATGCATTGAATTACACCATGGTGTTGCCAGGCCCTGAAGCACAACAATTAGCGACTTATATTGGTTGGCTAATGTTTGGTGTTAGAGGTGGTATTGTTGCCGGTGTATTATTTGTCCTGCCTTCGTTGTTTATTTTGAGCGCGCTGACCTGGGTTTATTTAACCTATGGTGATGTGAGTGCGGTATCAGGAATTTTGTATGGCATTAAACCAGCAGTGACCGCCATTGTTTTGTTTGCCGCTTATCGTATTGGCTCTAAAGCATTGTCGAATAATATATTGCGAGCAATAGCGGTGGCGGCCTTTATTGCGATTTTTGCACTTAAAGTCCCTTTTCCTTATATTGTTTTGAGTGCGGCATTGGTTGGTTTTTTAGGGGCGAAAATTTCGCCAGACACGTTTAAGATGGGTGCGCATCATGGTGATGGTGAAACGGGTTATGGCCCTGCACTAATTGATGACAACACACCTGTGCCTGATCATGCTAAATTTAAATGGTCTCGTTTGGTTAGTTTTGCTGTAGTTGGCGTTGCAATTGGTGTGGCGATCATGAGTTTGTTGAGTGATCCGGTGTTACACGATATGGGTGAGTTTTTTACCAAAGCGGCCATGGTAACTTTTGGTGGTGCTTATGCGGTACTTCCTTATATTTATCAAGGCGGTGTAGATCAATATGCCTGGCTAACGAGTACGCAGATGATGGATGGTTTAGCCCTGGGGGAGACCACACCAGGCCCGCTGATCATGGTGGTGGCCTTTGTTGGTTTTGTCGGTGCGTGGACTAAGGAAATTTTTGGTCCGGACGCTTTGTTGTTAGCTGGTTTTGCTGGTGCGTCTGTCGCCACGTTGTTTACTTTCCTACCATCATTTTTGTTTATCTTTTTAGGTGGGCCAGGGGTGGAAGCAACCAGAGGAGATCTTAAGTTTAGCGCACCACTCTCAGCAGTGACTGCTGCAGTGGTGGGTGTGATTATCAATCTAGCGGTATTTTTTGCTGAAAATGTTCTATGGCCAAATGGAGGTGATTTAGATTGGGTGGCAACTTTGATTGGTGTTGCGGCTTTCATTGCCTTGTTTCGATTTAAGATCGGCATTATGAGTGTGATTGCTGCTTGCGCAGTCACTGGTTTGACGTTAACTGTATTGGTTTGAATAGATTAATCGTTGTATACTATTGTTATGAATGTAACAACACGTGCAACCATTAGCTGCCCCTATTGCGGACATAAACACCAAGAGACAATGCCAAGTGATCATTGTTTGTATTTTTATCGTTGCAAACAATGTGATAAAACTTTAAAACCAAAACAAGGTGATTGCTGTGTGTTTTGTTCGTATGCCGATCATCCTTGTCCACCAAAGCAAATAGAACAGTCTATTTGATGACGATATTTACCAGTTTGTTTGGCACCACAATTACTTTAACCACGGCTTTTCCTTCGGTAAATTTAATTACGTTTTCATCGGCCAACGCCTGAGACTCTACTTGGGCTTTGTCCATGTCTATACTTAGCATAAGCTTTGCACGCAATTTACCGTTCACCTGAACAATAATTTGCACCTCATCTTGTACTAGCGCTGCTTTATCAATACTTGGCCAGGTTTCGTTAATAATGGCCGTCTCGTTGTCCAGCGCATGCCATAAGTAATGGCAAATATGCGGTGTGATTGGGCTGAGTGATTTAAGGATTATATTAATAGACTCCCTACGTACAGCCATCGATTGCTCGTCAGTAGCTGTGAATTTAGCCAAGGCATTGCTAAGCTCCATTAGGGCAGCAATTGCCGTGTTGAAGGAGTGCCTACGTGACATATCATCTGTAATCTTGCTTAAGGTTTGATGGGTTTTTTGGCGTATGTCTTTTTGCGCCTTGTTAAGTGTGTCAATGTTTAAGCTAGCAATAGCATGTGATTGAGAATCTGAAATAAAATTTGAGACTAAGCGATATATTTTATTAACAAAACGATAAGAACCTTCTAAACCTGAATCACTCCATTCTAGATCTTGTGTTGGTGGTGCGGCAAACAAAATAAACAGACGAACCGTATCAGCACCATATTTGGCAATCATTTCTTGAGGGTCAACTGTATTACCTTTTGACTTGCTCATTTTGGCACCATCTTTAAGCACCATGCCTTGCGTGAGTAGGTTTTTAAAGGGCTCGCTATATTTTATTAAGCCTTCATCGCGCAACAGTTTGTTAAAGAATCGTGCATACAGTAAGTGTAGAATTGCATGCTCGATGCCACCAATATATTGATCAACACCGCCGTTCGCTAGCCAATAGTCAGCGCGATCATCAAGCATGGCTGTTTCGTTGTCTTTGCTGGCGTAACGGGCAAAGTACCAAGAAGATTCAAAAAAAGTATCAAACGTATCAGTTTCACGTTCAGCCTTGCCGCCACAGCTTGGGCAGCTAGTCTCGTAAAATTCTGGCATTTTTTTAATGGGTGATCCGCCAGCCTCGTCAAACTCAACATCCTCAGGTAGCTTAATAGGTAAGTCAGCTTCTGGTACAGCAACCGAGCCACAGCTTGGACAATTGACAATTGGAATTGGGCAGCCCCAGTAACGTTGACGTGAAACACCCCAGTCACGCAAACGGAAGTTAGTCTTTTTCTCGCCCAAGTTATTGTTGGTTAATGTGCTTGCAATCGCTTCAAACGCTTTATTGAAATCCATTCCATCAAATTCACCTGAGTTAAACAGAATGCCTTTGGTGATAGTTGCACTTTTATCGACACTCTCTTTTTCATTAATAACCTGTTTGATTTCAATACCATATTTTTTAGCAAAATCGTAGTCACGCTCATCATGTGCAGGCACACTCATGACTGCACCCGTACCATAGCCCATGAGTACAAAGTTGGCGATCCAGATTGGTATAGCTTCGCCGGTGATTGGGTGCGTACACTTTAAGCCAGAATCAACACCTTTCTTCTCCATGGTCTCCATGGCGGCCTCTGTGGTCTCCATGGTTTTGCATTCTTCAATAAAGGCCTGTACATCGGTATTGTTTTTTCCTGCTTCGAGCGCTAAAGGGTGTTCGGCAGCAACAGCTAAATAAGTCACACCCATGAGCGTGTCTGGGCGTGTGGTGTAAACTCTGAGCGCATCGTTATTGCCTAGAGCGAAGTCAATTTCCAAACCGACAGACTTCCCAATCCAGTTTTTTTGCATGGTTTTTACCGCTTCTGGCCAACCATCAAGCTCATCCAGCGAACTGAGTAGCTCGTCTGCGTAATCCGTAATCCGCATAAACCATTGCGAGATTTCTTTTTTCTCAATCAGTGCGTCTGAGCGCCAACCACGCCCGTCAATTACTTGCTCGTTGGCCAACACGGTTTGGTCAACCGGATCCCAATTGACAATGGCGTTTTTCTTATAAACCAAGCCTTTTTTAAATAATTTAACAAAAAGCCACTGCTCCCAGCGATAGTATTTTGGATGACAGGTGGCAATTTCACGCGACCAATCGTAACCAAAGCCTAGCTCAATCAACTGGTTTTTCATGTAGTTGATGTTTTCATAGGTCCATTTAGCGGGGGCAACTTTATTTTTTAAGGCGGCGTTTTCTGCCGGCAGGCCAAACGCATCCCAGCCAATCGGTTGCATGACGTTTTTTCCCTGCATTTTTTGATAACGAGAAATAACATCGCCGATACTATAATTGCGTACATGGCCCATGTGTAGGCGTCCCGAAGGGTAGGGAAACATCGACAGGCAATAAAATTTTTCTTTGTCGTTGTCTTCAACAACTTCAAAAGATTGATTGTCTAGCCAATATTGTTGCGCTTGTTGCTCAATGGCTTGGGCGTTGTATTCTGAATTCATAAGGGTTTTATTTATTTGTATCGATGTCGCACTGTGATATTGCTGAATTAAGCGTTAAGGTGCCAACCAGCTCGTCAACGCTGTTTAGTTTGTTGTCAATTAGGTATTGACTAATGCCGTCATTAATTTTATTGCACACCAGTGGGTCGTAAAACAGTGCAGTACCAATACCAACCGTTGCGCTACCAGCAATGATAAATTCTAGCGCATCATTAACCGTGGTGATGCCCCCTTGACCAATAATGGGCACATTGTGGTGTTTACTCACCTGATAGACCTGGTGTACTTTTAATAGTGCAATCGGCTTAATAGCCGGGCCCGACAAACCACCCTGGTTATTGCCAATAATAGGCATGCAAGACTGGGTATCAATGGCCATACCCATTAGCGTGTTGATAACGGCCAGACCATCGGTGCCTGCATCAATACAGCGTTGAGCACTATGGGCAATGTCAGTTTGATTGGGTGAGAGTTTAGTAATTAGCGGCTTGGTGGTATTTTTACGGCAGATTTCAACCACACGGTAAGACATGTCAGGATCATTGCCAAAAGCAACACCACCCTCCTTAACATTCGGACAGGAAATGTTGATTTCAATAGCATCAATATCAGTGTCGTCAAAACGTTTGGCAATTTCCCCGTATTCTTCAACCGAAGAGCCGGAAATATTAATAATAAACCGAGTTTCAGTCTTGTCTAGATTTGGCATAATGTCATTGATAACCACATCAGTGCCAGGATTTTGCAAACCAATGGCGTTAATCATGCCACTAGGGGTTTCTGTAACTCTATGTGGAATATTGCCAAGACGAGGCTCTAAGGTGGTTCCTTTGAGGCAAATGGCGCCAACATCGGCGTTAGAAAAACCTTGTATACGAGTATATTCTTCACCAAACCCAACACAACCAGAAAGTAAAACAATCGGCGAGTCTAGTGACATTCCACAGAATTTGGTTTTCAAGTTGTTATGCATGGGTAGTATTATACATTTTTGCTGTTAAAATTATTAACCATGAAAGGATTGTTTATTAGCGGTAG
>QOAB01000097.1 GCA_003978285.1 Candidatus Thioglobus sp. | reverse complement strand
TGACGCTCTTTTTCTGTTGTCAGTGCGCGCATGATCGGTGGCTGAATCAGTGGTACTAACGCCATATAAGAATACGAAGCGACCGCAATCGCACCGAGTAAATCAGGGGCAAGTTTTGAGGCTACGTAAATACTGGTCGGGCCATCGGCACCACCAATAATACCAATGGCCGCAGCATCAGTTAAACTAAAGTCAAAAACACCGACAGCCGTGAGACCAATCGCGCCGAGCAAAGTCGCAAAAATACCAAACTGTGCAGCGGCACCGAGCAGTAATGTCTTAGGGTTAGCGAGTAATGGGCCAAAATCAGTCAATGCACCCACACCCATAAAGATAATAAGCGGGAACGCGCCAGACTCAATACCAATCACATAAAACACATGCAAAATACCACTACCTTCAGCAATGCCAGCACCAGGAATATTGGCCAAAATCGCACCAAAACCAATCGGCAATAGCAATAATGGCTCAAAGTTTTTAACAATCGCTAAGTATAAAAGCAACATACCTACCAATAGCATAAGGCCTTGACCCCACACCATTTGGTTTAAACCAGTATTACTCCAAAGTAAATTTAATTGTTCCATACTAAATTATGCGAGTGTTAATAAAGTTTGTCCTACCGTTACCGAATCACCTTCTTTAACGCTGATATCAGTAACCACACCGCCTCGGGCTGCTCTAATTTCGGTTTCCATTTTCATGGCTTCTAAAATAACCAAAACATCGCCTTCATTCACTTTTTGATTTAACGACACCATGACTTTCCAGATATTGCCGGAGAGTGGTGCACCAACCGCTTCACCACCACTGGTTGGCGCTTCTGCAACAATCTCTTTTTCAGCAGATGCTGCTGGTGTTGGTGTAGTATCGGATGATGCTTTCATTGAAGTAACATCACCGCCAGCAGAAACCTCAACAGTGTAAGAAGTGCCTTTAAATGAAACCGTGTAAGTTCCTTCTTCACTCTCCGGCTTCGTACAAGTATCACTCACTTGTGGTATTGGCTCAAAGAAATCAGGATTATTGCGATTTTCTAAAAATGAAATACCTACTTGTGGGAAAAGTGCATAAGTCAATAAATCATCAATTTTATCATTAGCTAAAGTAATGCCTTTATCAGACACAATGGTGTCAAACTCTTGCTCAAGAATGTGCATTTCTGGCGCAATATTGTCAGCTGGGCGACAACTAATTGGCTCCTCACCTTCTAAAACTTTAGCTTGCAATGCTTGGTCAACTGGTGCTGGTGTCGCACCATATTCGCCTTTTAAAATACCGGCCGATTCTTTAGTAACCGTTTTATAACGCTCACCTGTTAATACATTCAATACCGCTTGAGTGCCTACAATTTGCGAGGTTGGCGTTACTAATGGAATATAACCTAAATCTTTACGTACGCGTGGAATCTCAGCCATTACTTCATCAATTTTATCCGATGCATTTTGTTCACGAAGCTGGTTTTCCATGTTGGTTAACATGCCACCTGGTACTTGTGAAAGTAAGATGCGTGAATCGACACCTCTAAGTGAGCCTTCAAATTTCGCGTACTTGCAGCGAATCGGTCGGAAATAAGCGTCAATTTCTTCTAGTTTTTCTAGATCTAGACCTGTTTTTCTAGGGCTATTATTCAAAATAGAAACAATTGAATTAGTCGCTGAATGACCGTAAGTCATACTCATAGAGCCAATGGCTGTATCGACTCGATCGATCCCCGCCTCAACTGCTTTGATAATACTGGCTGTCGAAAGACCGGTAGTAGCATGTGCATGTAGTTGGATTGGAATATCAACCACCGCTTTTAATTCTTTAACTAAATCGTAAGCAACATAAGGCTGTAATAAACCCGCCATGTCTTTAATACAAAGCGAGTGCGCACCCATGTCTTCGATGGCTTTCGCCATGTCAATCCAAGTTTGCATGTTATGCACCGGACTCACGGTATAAGAAATTGTGCCTTGTGCATGCTGACCTAATTTAATGGTTTGATCAGTAGCTGTTTTCAGATTACGTATGTCGTTCATTGCATCAAAGATACGGAAAACATTCACGCCATTTTCAACACAACGATCAACGAATTTACGCACCACGTCATCACTATAGTGGCGATAACCTAATAAATTTTGCCCTCTCAACAACATTTGCTGAGGCGTGTTTGGCATCACCGCTTTAATTTCACGAATCCTATCCCAAGGATCTTCACCTAAATATCGAATACAAGAATCAAACGTTGCGCCACCCCATGATTCCATAGACCAGTAGCCAATCTTATCCAGTTTATCTGCAATTGGCAGCATGTCATCAATACGCATACGGGTTGCGAATAATGACTGATGCGCATCTCTAAAAACAAGCTCAGTAATCTCTACTTTCTTGCCTTGCGCCTTACCTGGTTTTTTTGTTATATTTTTTAAAAAATTTAGCATTGCTTTATGCGCCCCTATGCATTTTAATCGCTTGTTCAATCACAAACTTAGTCTCTTCATCTAGTTCGTCTTTTAAGCTTAAATGATCATCATGATGAGTATCATCATCTTGCGACTGCTTGTTCATTTTTTGGATAACAATTGACATTAACTTGGTCACAAACACCAATAAAGTCAAGAACAAGAATACAAAACCCATGCCAAACATAGTCAGATTGATTGCTTCTGCGATAAGATCTGTTTGTTGTTCCATATTATTGTTTTATTGTATTAATTTGGTACCGATGGACGGGGTCGAACCGTCACTCCGTGAAGAACCGGATTTTGAATCCGGCGTGTCTACCAATTCCACCACATCGGCAATATCTTACTTGTGTCTAAAGGTAATTCTTCCTTTGGTTAAATCATAAGGTGTCATTTCTACTGTCACCCTATCACCTGGTAATATACGAATATAGTGCTTGCGAATCTTTCCAGAAATATGGGCTAATACGCTATGGCCATTTTCTAACTCAACGGTAAATGTTGTATTAGGTAGCTTTTCTTTAACTACACCTTCTAACTCAATATAATCACTTTTTGACATTGTTTTGTCTTTATCTCAACTTGGTAAATGGGATTATTTTACCCGATTACAATGGGTTTAGCATAAAAAGGGAAAGCCTACCGCATTATTGAAATAAGCTATAATTAGCCTATTTTTAGCCAACGTTAAAGGACGATGAAAACAAGTTTTGAATTTTTCCCACCAAGAACTGATAAAGGCAAACAAACTTTAGCGCAAGTTCGACAAGAATTAAGCACAATTAACCCTGAATATTTTTCAGTAACTTTTGGTGCTGGCGGATCAACTCAGGACGCCACACTCGAAACCGTATTAGACATTCAAGCAAACGACAGTGTTTCAGCGGCACCGCATTTATCTTGCATTGACTCCGAAAAAGCAAAAATTATCGAGCTACTCGATCAGTACAAGGCTGCTGATATTAATCGGTTGGTTGCGCTACGAGGCGATATCCCATCAGGTGTGCGTGATATTGGTGATTTTCATTATGCCAACGAATTGGTTGAATTTATTAAATCTGAGTACAATGACCATTTTCACATTGAAGTGGCTGCCTACCCTGAAATGCACCCACAAGCCAAAAATATTCAAACCGATCTTGAGCACTTTGCGAACAAAGTAAAAGCCGGTGCAGATGCCGCCATTACTCAGTACTTTTATAATGCAGATGCGTATTTTAGATTTCGAGATGACGCTCAAAAACTCGGTATTGATGTGCCGATTACACCGGGCATTATGCCAATTACCAACCACACACAATTACTTAGATTTTCTAATATGTGTGGCGCAGAGATTCCGAAGTGGATCTTGGAAAGACTTAAACTTTATGAAAATGATTTGACCTCTTTAACTCTGTTTGGAACGGAAGTGGTGTCTAATCTATGCCAAACTCTTAAAGATCAAGGGGTTGATAGCTTTCATTTTTACTCAATGAATCGAACTGAGCCATCACTATCAATCGCTAAACATCTGCTTTAGTGTTGTTTGCCAACCCATTCTTGAATTTTGTGCAAGTATTCTTTATTTTCAGAGTGGCAAAGCTCCTCAAGAACAATCAGTCTTTCGCTTAATTCTGCGAAAACATGCTCATAATGCTGGTTTTTAACTTCCTCTTTATAGATTCTAGACTTTAAAACAGCAATCGCACTAATATAAGCTTTTTCATTTTCTGCATGCGCAGTGTCAACAGAGCCTGTTTTATAAATAGCATTGTCTTTAATTTGTTGCATTTTTTGAATGCGCTTATCTTGTTCAGAATTTAAATTAGCATTTGGATAGGCCAATCTTAAACTGTCCGTTGTGACATAGCCTTCGTGTGTTTGCAATTTACCACTATTGATTTGCATCTGAATATCAAAACGACTAATACCCAGCATTCGTGCCGCCTTTGACACGCTTAACTTAACCATCTTCTCTCCCAAAAAAAAATAAGCTATAGTTTACAAAATAACTAGGTTTTACTCATTTGTCAAGTGTATTAGTGTTTTATAAAATAAATTCAATGGCCTGCATAAGCCCTTCGTCACTGGTTTGTGGTGCAACTTCAACCTTATAAAAACCAACTGACTGTGCGTAAGTTTTGATTCGATCGCTCAACACCACTAACGGATATTGCTTGATAGACTGAAGTGCCTTAACATCCATTTGTTCAACCATTGACATCAAGGTTGATAAATTTTCCACACTGGTGATAGTGATAATACCTTGGTCACTTTGTAAAAATTGAGTTAATGAAGCTTGATGAAGAGGCACAACTTTACATTGGGTGCGCTCATATACTTCAATATATTCAACAATATTATTTTTCCCTAAACCTTCTCTTAAAGTTTCTCGACCGCCCTTGCCTCGAAATATTAAAACATCTTTATCTGATAACTCCTTCACTTCAGGCATTGCTAGTAATGATTCACTGGAGGCTTTGGTTTGTGGGAAAGCATCCACTTTAAAACCATGATCACTTAGCTTTTTTGCCGTTGCCGCACCGACTGCAAAAATTTGATTATGGCGATGTTCTAAAGAACTCAAGGCTTCTAAGCCATACTCCACCGCATTAACGCTAATAAAAATCACCACATCGTAACGCTCTTTTAAAGGTGCACTCTTTAAAGCTTCAATTCTTAGAGTGGGGAATAAAAGTGCTTGATGTCCGCGCTCATTGACCAAAGTCTCTAACGGCTTAACCTGGCTAAATGGCCGTGTTAATAAAACATTCAAAATCCTAATAACTCTGCAATAATACGAACCTTATTCAATGCCTCACTCTCTGCAAACTTGCAAATGAGTAAAGTTTTTGTATTCAAACTTGATGCCTCTTCAAGATAAGCACGCATTTGTTTTTCATCCCACACCTCAGATGAATATAAAACAGGATATTGATTGAATGATAAATGCTTACCCACCACAACAGCAGCTGTTAAATCAAGCGCAAGTGCTTTGGTTGATTGAAAACAGATTTGGTAGTTTTTCAATAAAGCCATCACCTCAGGCTTAGGTGTTTGGTCAAGTTCACAAAATAAAGTGAAATATTGTTGATAATCAGCCACCCCAGAAAGTAAGGCCGCCAGTTGCTGTGTGTCTGTTAGCTGCGCTTGCTTAATGGATAAAACCAATTCAAATTCTTCTTCTGTGTCTTCTATCTCTTCAAAAATTTGATCCAAATCTTCATCAGTATCAATCGGCAGAGAGAGTGTCTTAAATAAAGTAGAGTAATAGTCAAATCGCCATTCTTCAGGTAGGTCGTCTGGATAAAAATCATCTTGCAAATTTAAACCGCTACGACCAATTAAAAATTCTGTTTCACTCATTGAGGTCTAATCCATTTATAATAGGTAAAAAATTACATAGTGTATAAAACATGGCAGACATTCTACTACCAATTATTGCTCTTTTATCAGGTTTTGCACTTTTAATTTGGAGTGCCGACGAATTTACCGATAACGGCGCAAAAATTGCCAATATTTTTAAAGTCTCACCGTTAATTATTGGTCTTATTATCTTTGGCTTTGGTACCTCTGCACCAGAAATGTTAGTGTCCGGACTGGCTGCATGGGAGGGCAACACTGGCTTGAGTATTGGTAATGCCATTGGTTCTAATATTTTCAATATTGCTTTAGTACTAGGTGTTAGCGCTATCATTGTACCGATTGAAGTACGTGGAGATATTTTAAAAAAGGAATGGATTTTCTTAATGGTTGCCACGCTTTGCGCAGGTTTGTTGTTAAGTGATGGACGTCTTGATTTTACTGATGGGCTTATTCTACTGTCGATGCTAGTTTTATTTCTAGCCTACACACTAAAAGAATCAAAAAATAAAAAGCATCACGAGTTTGATGATCTTGAACACACCACAAACAAAAGTCAAACCAGTAAAACTTGGGTAATGCTACTCATTAGTTTAGTGGTACTCATATCCAGTGCAAAATTAGTCGTGTATGGTGGTGTCGAGATTGCTAAGTTTTTTAATGTCTCTGACTTAGTAATTGGTTTAACCGTGGTGGCGCTTGGTACCAGTCTGCCAGAATTAGCAGTTTCAATCAGCAGCGTACTCAAAAAACAATTTGACATGGTGGTGGGTAATATTATTGGCTCCAACCTCTTTAATACTATTGCCGTATTGGCTATACCAGGCTTAATTCACCCTTCTAATGTGCCAGAAGACGTCTTAAGTAGAGACTACCCAGTCATGCTATTGCTGACTGTATTACTGTTCATCGTTTCGTATAAATTTAGCAAAAAACACATTATTAATCGCTTCGAAGGGGTTGTTTTGGTGGGTGTGTTTAGTGCTTATATGTGGAT
>QOAB01000161.1 GCA_003978285.1 Candidatus Thioglobus sp. | reverse complement strand
GCGTGTACCAATCGCACAACCGCCGGGAAGAGAAACTTTGGCTTCTCCATATTTGGCAAGCATCGGACCTAAGACTAAAATTGAGGCACGCATGGTTTTAACCAAATTGTAATCAGCCACTAGACTAGTGAGTTTGGATGAATCAACAAATAAATCACTATTAGATTCTAAAATAAACTCAGCACCCATGTCCATTAATAGCCTAAGTGTTGTTGAAATATCACTTAAATGCGGGGTGTTGGTCAGAGTGATCGGGCCATCTGCCAAAATAGAGGCAAACAAAATAGGCAGAGAGGAATTTTTAGAGCCGGCAGCTTTAATCGTCCCATGCAAAGCGTTCCCCCCTTGAATAACCAGTTTGTACACTATTTAAGTTTTTTAACGATTTTAGCAACTAGGCTATCAAGACCTTTGCGTCTAATGTGTGAATTAAATTGAGCGGCGTAGTTTTTAACCAAACTAACCCCAGAAAAAACCACGTCATAAACTCGCCATTTGCTAGAGCGAATCATTTTTAAAGTGATATTGATGGGTTTTGGATCGTTATTAAGTGTGATGATTAATTTAACAATGGCTTTATTATCTTTGCGTTTAACTTTAGGATCTACTGAGATGCTAACACTATCGAGTTTTTTATAAGAACCCAGAATACCCGCATAATCTTTCATTAAAGAATGTGAAATATATCGTTGAAAAATAACTTTTTGATTGTGATTCAGTTTGCCCCAGTGCTTTTTAAGGGCTAACTCAGTTGAAACATCCATAGCAATACTAGGCAACAGCTTGATTTTAATCAGAATTTTAATATTTTCAGTGGTGGCTTTGCCTGATTTCCTTAGCTCTTTAAGTGAAGATAGTGCATTCACCATGATGTTGAGCGCCGCCGTATTTGGTGGATCGATAATATCCGCCATTGACTCGTTCATTATTTGTGCTGGATTTGGCATCGTTGGCATACCATCCATTGCAAAAGCAAGATTTATATGAACAATAGCCAATATAATGATAAGTCGTTTTAACATAACTTTTTTTGATTTAGATAAAATTAATTTTATTTTACCGTTTTTTTTAAGATATAAATAAATAGTGCCCATTAAAGAAAAACTAAAAAATTTAAGCCAACATCCTGGCGTCTATCAAATGCTTGATAAGAATCAACAAGTGATTTACATAGGTAAGGCAAAAAATCTTAAAAAAAGAGTGTCTAGTTACTTTAGTAAACAACATTCAGATGGAAAAACCAGGGCTTTAGTTGCTAATATTAAAGACTTTGAGGTGATTGTTACAGGTACCGAAACCCAGGCTTTGTTGTTGGAAAATGAGCTTATTAAACAATATAAGCCGCGTTATAACATCTTGCTAAAGGATGCAAAAAGTTATCCTTATATCTATATCACTAATGACAAACACCCTAGAGTGAGTTTTTATCGTGGTCAAAAAAATAAAGATTATCAATTTTTTGGGCCGTATCCATCTGCGCATGTAGTGCGAGATTCATTGGCCATTTTGAAAAAAATATTTAAAGTTCGCCAATGCACCAATAGTGTTTATCGATCTCGATCTCGTCCTTGTTTAGAATACCAAATAGGCCTTTGTACAGCGCCTTGTGTAGGAAAAATCAGCGATGAAAACTACGCATACGATGTGGCGATGATGTCACTATTTTTGAGTGGTAAAGGTAAAGAAACACTGGATAAAGTGTCAGATAAAATGCAACAAGCATCAATTGATTTGGACTTTGAGCTGGCTGCACATTATCGAGACCAGTTGATCGGATTGCGTACCATTCAAGAGCAACATAGCTCACAAAGTATGGGTGACATGGATGTGGTGAGTATTGTTGAAAAAGAGGGAATTCATGCTGTTGAGGTGTTATTTGTTCGCTCTGGAAAGCAAATAGGGCAAGACTGTATTTTTCCAAAACACGCAAAAAGCAAACCATCTAAGGAAGTTTTGTCCGCTTTTTTACCACTATATTATTTAGGTAAAGACACACCAAAACAATTATTACTCAGTGAAAAATTAATCGATAGAACGCTCATTTCTTCTGCTTTAAATACAAAAATTATTGATACGCCACAAAAAGACAAGCGTCATTTTTTAAAGATTGCCACTTTAACAGCTGAGGAAAATCTTAAGCAACACTTGATTTCAAGATTTACCAAACGTTCACAATTAATGCAATTACAAAAAACGCTTAATTTGAGCTCACTGCCAAATACTATGGAGTGTTTTGATATCAGTCACACCATGGGTGAAGCAACCACAGCTTCTTGTGTGGTGTTTGAAAAAGGTCTGCCAAAAATTAGTAAATATCGTCAATTTAATATTAAAGACATTACCCCAGGGGATGACTACGCAGCTATGAATCAAGCGGTATTTAGGCGTTATTCTCGATTATTAAAAGAAGACAAACCCTTGCCTGATGTAGTGTTTATTGATGGTGGCATAGGTCAGCTTAATCAAGCCATTATGGTAATGGATTCGATTGGCATTGAGTCGATTCAGCTTGTTGGCGTGGCTAAAGGTGAAGGTAGAAAGGCAGGGTTAGAAACATTGATAATGGTCAAGGAAGGTAAAACTCAAAAGATCAATCTTCCGCCACATGACCAAGCGCTCACGTTGGTGAATCATATTCGTGATGAATCTCATCGCTTTGCGATAAAACATCATCGAAAAAAACGTGCTAAAAAACGCCAAACTTCCCCTTTAGAAAGTATTAAAGGGGTGGGTAAGTTGCGTAGAATAGCATTGTTAAATTATTTTGGTGGCCTGCAAGAGATTCAAAAAGCCAGTTGTGATGAGATTATAAAAGTAGATGGAATCTCTAAAGCGTTAGCAGATAAAATAGTAGAAAAATTAAGGCGGTGATTTATTTTTAAATTCTTTTTATTTATTTTTGTAATTGCATACATAGTATGGTTTTTAAACAATCGTATTTTAGGTAAGCACCTTGCTTTAGCGAAAGTGATTGCTTTTACTTTGGTGGCTTCTAGTTTGGTGGGTTTGGTTTTATGGACCTTGTCCTATCTGGTGGAACAGGTTTAGTTTTTCCGGGATAAAATCAGGGTATTGAGGTGCTGTGTTTTTTTAATCACTTTATCTGATACATTAACTAAAATGGATAAATTGGATGCTTCCCAAACGGGCAGATCACGCATATGGTCCCCCATATAATCAAACTGTTTTTTACCAAAGCGATCAATGAGTTTTTGCGCTTTGTTGTGCGAAGATAAGTTAAAGTAGGCATTGCTGGCCATCACATCATCAAACAAAGAGTTGTTGGCTGGTTTGCTTTTTAAGATCTCAGTTTTTTCAGCAAAAAAATCTAAATTTTGTTTGTTATTAACGATGGTTTCATCGTTTTTACGTGTTTGAAAATACTTTACCACTTCAAAGGCATAATCTTTGTGTGAAGCCGTTGCTAGTATGATCGGTGAGCCTTGCTTTTTACGCTCAATAATGTAATCAATGGTGTCTTGAATGTAGGGTAATGTTTGTGCATCAATACTAAAGCGTTTAACCAATTGGGCTTTTAAATAACCTTTGCCTTTAGCAAACCAAAAAGGATACAGTAATATCAGCCACGGGCTTTTTTTAAGTACCGCTATAGAGGATTCATACAATAAATCGGTATCGATTAATGTATGGTCTAAATCAACAATTAAAGGAATATTATTATTCACTCTAATTCACTCCATTTTTCATAATAACGCTCAAGGTCGGCTTCTAATCTAGCTAGCCTAATCAATGCATCTTGAGATTCAGGCTGCTGGAAAAATTCAGGATCTGATAATTGTAATTGAATTTCGCCAATTTCAATCTCTGTTTTTTCAATTTTATTGGGTAATTGCTTGAGCTCTTGCTGTTGCTTATAGCTGAGTTTTTTACTATCAGGTTTGCTTTTAGGTTTAATTTTAGGGGCTATTTTGATTTTTTGCTCATTCAGCTTATCTTGCTTTTGAATAAGGTAATCATCATAACCACCCGCATATTGGTTGATCACACCATCACCATCCATAACCACGGTAGAGCCCACCACATTGTTTAAGAAGGTTCTATCATGCGAGATTAAAATCAAGGTACCAGTATAGTCAACTAACATTTCTTCTAGTAATTCTAGCGTTTCTACATCAAGATCATTTGTGGGCTCGTCAAGTATGAGTAAGTTGGCAGGTTGTGAAAGAATTTTGGCCAGCATTAGTCGGTTCTTTTCACCGCCAGAAAACATTCTAATGGGTGCCATGGCTTGTTTTCCAGTGAACAGGAATTGGCGTAAATAACCAATGATATGCTTACTTTTACCGCCAATATCAATGTGCTCACGTCCGCCAGAAACAAAATCCATGGCTTTCATATTTAGATCAAGATTTTCACGCATTTGATCAAAATAAGCCAGTTTAATGGTTTTGGAGCGCCGAATAGTGCCGCTATCAGGCTGTAATTCATCTAGTAATAACTTAATAAAGGTAGATTTTCCTGTGCCATTGCCACCGATAATGCCGATTTTTTCGCCTTTCAGTACCATCATCGAAAAGTCTTTGATTAAGGTCAATCCGGCAATCTGATAGTTAATTTTTTTGACTTCAAATACCAATTTAGAGACACGTTTTTCATCACCTTCTACTGAGTGAATTTTGACACTACCTTGTTTTTTCCGGCGATTGACAAAAGAGGATCGCATGTCCTCTAAGGCACGCACTCGTCCCTCGTTACGAGTGCGTCTGGCTTTAATACCTTGGCGAATCCAAACCTCTTCTTGGGCAAGTTTTTTGTCAAAGCGTGCATTGGACAACTCTTCGGCATGTAATCGCTCGTCTTTACGTTTGACGTAGTCTTTATATCCGCAATCAAACACTGATAAGTGGCCACGATCCAAATCAAAGACCTTATTAACAATGCCGGCTACAAAAGACCGATCATGACTAATTAATATTAAAGTACCATGGAATTCCCTAAGCATTCTTTCCAGATCAAGAATAGCGGTGATGTCCATGTGGTTAGTGGGCTCATCAAGTAGTAGTACATCAGGCTCTTGAATTAGAGCGCGCGCTAGCATGACGCGTCTACGCCAACCACCAGAAAGTGTGGATAAAATTGCTTCAGGGTTGAGGGTGAAGCGATTTAAAATTGCCTCGATTTTATGTAGGTATTGCCAAGCATCTAACTCATCAATTTTCGTTTGCAAATCAGCTGCTGCCTCCAATTCCCCACCATTGGTAAGTTGCTGATAATCACTTAAGATTAGTCCAATATCGCCTAAGCCTTCGGCAACAATATCAAATAATTTTTTTTCATTATCTTCAGGTGGCGTTTGCTCAAGGTAACTGATTTTTGTACCTTTTTTAATTTTTAACTTACCATCGTCAGCACTGATTGTGCCAGCCAAGATGCGCATAAAGGTTGACTTGCCTTCGCCATTGCGTCCGATCAGTGCAATTTTGTCACCTTTATGAATAGTCGAGCTAACACCATTAAGGATTGGCTTATCTGAAAAGCTAAGAGAAATATTATCTAGCGTGATTAATGGCATGCTTAAGGGTTAAAATTGTATTAATTATATTTTGATATTTTAGTATGCAACATTTTATACCTTTCAGGGCTTTTGCGAGTATCGTTAGCTTTATCTTATTGTTAAGTTTTTCTTCATCAATTCCGGCAGAAAGTATCGAAGCTAAAGCATTTTCAAGTGATGCTCAAGAGGTACGCTACCGCGCTTTAATTAACGAGATTCGTTGTCCAGTTTGCCAAGGTCAAAGTATTGGTGGGTCAAACGCAGGATTGGCTAAAGATTTGCGCGAACAAGTTCGAAAAATGATCATTAAAAATAACAGTAATGATGAAATTCGACAATTCATGGTAGATCGTTATGGTGATTTTGTGGTGTTTAAGCCGCCCGTTAATAAAAACACCTATTTATTGTGGTTTGCACCGTTTACATTTTTAGGATTGGTCTTATTTTTCTTTATTAGATCCTTATTAAGTAAAAAGAAAACGACAGAAACTCAAACAATAGACACTTCTAAAGCTAAGGATCTATTGAAGTGAGTCATCAGCAAGCGCTACTGATTAAAACTCACAATCGAGGCGCAATAGAAATTACTCAACTGGTGAATGCCATTGTTGATGAGTTTGTACAAGACCATACTTTATGTCATGTTTTTGTTACCCATACATCAGCTTCGCTGATGATTACGGGTAATGAAGATGCGGATGTTTTATTAGATATTGAAGATTATTTTCAAGCAAAAGTCACTGATGCTAACCCAAATTATCGACATAATAATGAAGGTGATTTTGACATGTCGGGACATATTCGCTCGATCCTAACAGGAGAGAGTGAAACCATTCCAATTCAAGCAGGGCGATTGGCATTGGGGAAATTTCAAGGCTTATTCTTATACGAACACCGTGCTGGTGAGAACACTCGAAAGCTTATCGTAACGCTGTCGTGAGTGCTGAATTAGAGCTTAGTAAGCTAATGGTGGATGCTTACACACATCAGAAAAATGGCGAATTGTCTTTGGCGATTCAAGCATGGAATGTACTAATTAATCATCAAGCTGCTGATAAAAATTTAAAAGCCAATGCACATTTAAGTTTGGGTAATTTACACCAATTACAAGGCAATGATGAGTTGGCGATTGAGAGCATGTCTAGCGCCATTAAGGCCAATCCAAATAGCGCAGAAGCCTATTTTTGCTTGGCCTATATGGAGCAAGAAAAAGAAAATTTCCCCTCGGCAATCGAATATTTTGAAAAAGCTCTGGCACTTAATGTGAATGATTCTGGTGCTTTTAACAATTTAGGCAATTGTTATGATCGATTAGAAAAAAGCACTGAAGCAATCAATGCTTATTCTCAAGCAATTACCTTGGATGAAAATTACATTGCAGCGATTTATAACCGTGGCAATGCTTATATGAAGATTGCA
>QOAB01000145.1 GCA_003978285.1 Candidatus Thioglobus sp. | reverse complement strand
CCAAGGCAAAAACGCTTTATGATGCGATTGATAGCTCTGATTTTTATTCAAATCCAGTAGCGGAAAAATACCGCTCATGGATGAACGTGCCGTTCTTATTAGCCAATGAAGAGCTAAATGGTTTGTTCTTAGAGAAGTCATCAGCGCAGAATCTAATCACACTCAAAGGTCATCGCTCAGTGGGCGGTATGCGCGCCAGTATTTACAATGCAATGCCTCAGGCCGCTATTGATTCATTGGTTGGTTTTATGAAAGATTTTGAAAAGGAAAATGCATAATGATCAAGATACAAACACTTAACAATATTTCGCCGGTTGGTTTAGAAAGATTACCTAGAGAGGGTTACGAAGTGGCTTCTGAAGTAACTAATCCTGATGCGATTTTGGTACGTAGTGCCAAAATGCATGACATGGAAATTGGTGATAATTTAAAGGCTGTTGGTCGTGCAGGCGCTGGTGTTAATAACATTCCACTGGATAAAATGAGCGACAAAGGTGTGGTGGTTTTCAACGCACCCGGCGCTAATGCCAACGCAGTAAAAGAATTGGTAATCAGCTCTATGTTGTTGTCTAGTCGTAACATTTGTCAGGCTTGGCATTATGTTAACGGCTTACCGCTTGATAACTTAAAAACTGCGATTGAAGATGGTAAGAAAAATTATGCTGGTTCAGAATTACCAGGTAAGACACTCGGCATTGTTGGCCTAGGTGCAATTGGTGTGCAAATTGCCAATGCAGCACACGCACTTGGTATGAAAGTTATTGGCTTTGATCCATCAATCACCATTAAAAGTGCTTGGAAATTATCTGCAGATGTTGAGCAAGCACTGAGTGTTGATGAATTATTCTCACAAAGTGATTTCGTTTCATTTCACGTGCCGTTAGTAGAAGGCACTAAGAACCTATTAAACGAAGAGCGTATTGCTTTATTACCAGAAGGTGCAACGATTCTTAATTTTGCACGCGATGGTATTATTGACGAAGATGCATTAATCACTGCACTTGAAGCCGGCAAAGTTAAATACTACGTAACGGACTTCCCAATTGATGATAAGAAGAACCATGAGCGCGTGATTGCACTGCCTCATTTAGGCGCATCAACAGCTGAAGCAGAAGATAATTGTGCGATTATGGTCGCAAACCAAATTAAAGATTACCTTGAAAATGGCAATATTTCAAACTCGGTAAATTTCCCAGAAGCAAGAATGCCAAGAGCAGGTAAAGAACGTTTAGCAATTACGCATAAAAATATCCCTAATATGGTGGGTCAAATTTCAACAGCAGTTGCTGATGCTGGTGCAAATATTGTTGACATGTTGAACAAATCAAGAGACGAGGTTGCCTATACTTTAATTGACCTAGAAAGCGAAATTTCTGATACAGTAATCGATAATTTAAAACAGATTAAAGGCGTCTTAACAGTAAGAGGTCTTTAGACAGAAAATGGCTAAAAAAACACTGGATGAACTGAGGGTTGAGATCGATGCGCTGGATAAAGAAATCCAGTCGCTCATCGGCGCTCGTGCTCAGCTTGCCTCGACTGTAGCTGAAGTTAAAAAAGCTTCTGAGGATCAAAGTGTTTTTTACCGTCCTGAACGTGAAGCTCAAGTGTTACGTAAGATTATTGATCGTAACGATAATTTGCTTAAAGATAAGGATATGGCGCACATTTTCCGTGAGATTATGTCTGCCTGTTTAGCATTAGAACAACCTCTTAATGTTGCTTATTTAGGACCTGAAGGAACCTTCACACAAGAAGCGGCCCTAAAGCATTTCGGCCATGCAGTATCGACACTAGATTGCGGTAGTATTGATGAGATTTTCCATCAAGTTGAAAAAGGCAATGCGCATTATGGCGTTGTGCCGATTGAAAATTCTTCAAATGGTGTAATTGGTGGTACAGTTGACATGTTGTATTCTCAAGGTTTAAAGATTTGTGGTGAGGTTGAGATTTCAATCCAACATCAATTAATGATGGCGGATCAAGCGCAAGAAATTAAGGTGATTTATGCGCATCAACAAGCGCTTGATCAGTGCCAGCGTTGGTTAAGTAATCATTATCCAAATGCTGAGCTCAAGCCAGTGGCATCCAATGCATTAGCGGCACGTATTGTCAAAGATGAACCACATGCAGCAGCGATTGCATCGGAGGCAGCTTTAAGCCTGTACGGATTGGAGCGAGTAGCTAAAAATATTGAAGACAAAACTGGCAATGTCACACGCTTCTTAGTGTTAGCTAATGAAGAAGTTGCACCTTCAGGTAAAGACAAAACATCAATTTTAGTGGTTACTAAACATGAGTCTGGCGCTTTGTTAGATTTGCTTGCACCTTTCAAGGAGCAAGATATTAATATCTTGCAATTGGCACGCCATCCAATTCCTGGGGTGAAATGGGAATATTTATTTCTGATTGATATTGAAGGTCATCAACAAGAAACACAAGTGCAAATTGCATTAGAAAAAGTTGCCGATACAGTGCTAAAAGTTGATATTTTAGGTTCTTATCCAGTCGCCGTTTTATGAGTGTTTGTGAGTCTATTCTTTCCCTGAGTCCGTATCAGGGAGGCAAGCCTATTAGCGAGTTACAGCGTGAGCTGGGTTTGGATCACGTGGTTAAACTTGCCAGTAATGAAAACCCTTTGGGTCCAGGGCCTAAGGCGTTAGAAGCGATACAATTAGCCAGCAGTGAAATTAGCCGATATCCAGATGGTAATGGCTTTGAACTTAAACGAGCGATTGCTACGCATTTATCGGTTACAGCTGATGGTATTACCCTGGGTAATGGTTCAAATGATATTTTAGAATTAGTGGCTAGAGCTTACGTGTGCCAGGCAAAAGACGAGGTGGTTTTTTCACAGTTTGCTTTTGTGGTTTATCCGTTAGTTACTCAGGCCTTAGGTGCGACAGCAGTTGTAACACCTGCTAATGATTTTGGCCATGATTTGAATGCAATGCTTGCATCAATTACGGATAACACCAAGCTAGTTTTTATTGCGAACCCGAACAATCCAACAGGCACACTACTGAGTGATGACGCGATTTATGCATTTTTATCTAAGGTACCGAGCTCGGTTATTGTGGTACTAGATCAAGCTTATATTGAGTATTTAGATACTGCCGATTTATCGATTGGATGGCTAAATGAGTTCGATAATTTGATTATTACCCGTACATTTTCTAAAGCCTATGGTTTAGCCGGTTTAAGGGTGGGTTATTCTATTTCTAACCCTGAAATTGCAGATTATTTAAATCGTATTCGTCAGCCGTTTAATGTTAATCATATTGCACAAAGCGCTGCGACAGCTGCTATTGTTGATGAGGCATTTTTGGTTAGATCAGTGACTGCAAATAAAAATGGTTTATTACAACTCTCGCAAGGGTTTAAACGTTTAGGCCTATCTTACATCCCATCACATGCAAATTTTATTGCAGTGAAAGTGACAGATGCTGGAGTGATTTATCAAAAATTATTAGAAAAAGGTTTTATTGTGCGTCCTGTTGAAATGCAAGGCTACTTGCGAGTTTCGGTCGGCACTCGAAACGAGAATGAAACATTTCTTGATGCGTTAAAATCAGTTTTATGATAGATAAAATTTGTATTATTGGTGTTGGACTAATTGGTGGCTCATTTGCCGCAGGATTAAAACAAGCCAATCAAGTACAAACCATTGTTGGTTTTGGTCGTCATGAAGACAGTTTGATTAAAGCCAAATCACTCGGTGTTATTGATGAGTACAGCTTGGATATTGCAACTGCATTACAAAATGTAGATATGGTATTAATCGCCACACCTGTGGATAGTTTTGGCGCTGTTTTAGAACTTATCAAACCACATATCACTGATGCAGTAATTATTTCAGATGTAGGTAGTACCAAGGGTAGCGTGATTGATATTGCAAAAAAAGTATTTGGCAAAGTGCCCACAAGATTTATACCTGCGCACCCAATTGCAGGCAAGGAAAAAAGCGGTGTAGAAGCCAGTGATGGCGCGTTGTTTGATAATAAACGTGTTATTCTCACACCCGAAGACAATGCCGACACACAAGCAATAGAAGCGGTGTCTGGACTATGGCAAATATTAGGAGCACGAGTAGAAACAATGACACATCAAAAACATGATGATTTATTAGCAATGACTTCACATTTGCCACATATGCTGGCTTTTGGATTAATGAACTATTTGGTTACCAACAATCCTGATGCGTGTGATTATGCAGCAGGCGGGTTTAAAGATTTTTCACGTATTGCCTCGTCTGATGCTGTTATGTGGCGTGACATCTGTCTTAATAATTCTACAGATATTGTGAAGCATATTAAGGGCTACCAACAAGCACTAGATAAGTTGTCAAACTTGATTGAAAATAATCAATCAGAAGCGTTAGAAAAGTTATTTGTCGAGGCTAAATCTGCACGAGATGATTGGATTAAAGATTAATTAAAAAGTATATGAGTAAATTTATTGCCCAACCGGCACATTCATTATCAGGTCAATTAAAAGTACCAGGTGACAAATCAATTTCCCATCGTTCCATTATGCTGGGATCGCTTGCTAAAGGCATTACCAAAGTCACTGGTTTTTTAGAAGGTGAAGATGCACTGTCTACTTTAAAAGCGTTTCAAGCAATGGGTGTTGAAATTGAGCGTGAAGGCGATAATGTGACGATTCATGGTGTTGGTATCAATGGCTTAAAGAAACCTTCGAAACCGCTTGATTTGGGTAATTCTGGTACTTCTATTCGACTTATGTCAGGTATCTTGGCTGCACAAGATTTTGATTGTGAATTAATTGGTGATGAGTCATTATCAAAGCGTCCAATGGGTAGGGTGATTAACCCATTGACTGAGATGGGTGCAATAATTGATAGTGATGATGGCAAACCACCACTTAAGATTAAAGGCGGACAACAACTCAAAGGCATTCATTATGATCTTCCTGTAGCATCTGCGCAAGTGAAATCATGTGTGCTGTTAGCGGGTTTGTACGCACAGGGCAATACCTGTGTTACTGAGCCAGCACCCACACGTGATCATACTGAGCGCATGCTAAAAGGCTTGGGTTATGATGTGCGTGTGAATAATAATCAAATGTGTTTAACCGGTGGTGGAGAATTAACGGCCACTGAGATTCAAGTCCCAAGTGATATATCTTCTTCTGCTTTCTTTATGGTGGCAGCTGCTATTGCGCCACAGGCTGATGTAACTTTAACCGGTGTTAATGTTAATCCAACCCGCACCGGTGTGATTGATATTCTTAAACTCATGGGTGCTAATCTAACCCTGTCAAATGAGCGTGAAATTGGCGGTGAGTTATTGGCCGATATACGTATTCAATCATCAGAATTAAAAGGTATCCATATTCCAGAATCATTAGTACCACTAGCAATTGATGAGTTTCCAGCGGTATTTATTGCAGCAAGTTGTGCACAGGGCGAAACAATATTAACGGGCGCAAGAGAGCTTAGGGTAAAAGAATCTGACCGTATTCAAGTAATGGCAGACGGACTAACTATCTTGGGCATAGAAAACGAAGTGTTAGAAGACGGTATTAAGATTCAAGGTGGTGTTTTTCAAAAACCAACAGCAATAATCAAGTCACACCATGATCATCGAATTTCGATGTCGTTTGCTGTGGCATCTTTACGATGCGAACACGCAATCGAAATTGACGGTGTGGACAATGTCATGACTTCATTCCCAAACTTTGTCGCACTGGCTAATAGTGCCGGCATGGATATCGTGGAAGTTTAAACAAATAGCTGCAAGACATTAAAAAAGGCGCTCAATGAGCGCCTTTTTAGTTTTTAAGGATGAGTGCTTAGTAGCCACCCTTACGTTTTGTTTCAGGCAGGCCTGCAATTTTACCTGCTTGCTTAGCAGGGCCTTTAGGGAATAGAGTGTATAGTTCTTTAGTGGTTAATTTACCATCCCAGTCAGCTTTTAAACCTTTAACCATGTTGCGTTCATTAGGTTGGTTAGCGTTATTATTGACATACTCCTCACGTAAGAAGTTGATTAATTTAAAGCTCTCATCAGTAAGGTTAACACCTTCTTCTTCTGCAAGCTCATGAGCAATCTCTTCGTTCCATGCGTTAAGGTCTACTAAGTAACCGTGTCCATCTCTTTCTAAATCAGCTAATGCCATCTAACTTTCTCCAATATGAAATTAATAAAAAGAAATTATTATATAATAACTTTTTTTATAATTGCCCACTATTTTGTTATGACTATTGAAAATGCATCACCTTTCTTTGCGTGGGACGTCTCTTCTTATCTAGCATTATTTCTAGTTATTGCTTTTATCATTGTTTTTGTTGATGCTTTATTTGGAAAAGAATCAACTGAATCAATAGCAACGCCTAAAAATAAATCCTTTATTAGTAAGTGGTTTTATTTTGTTTGTTTTTTAAGGTTTAACAAGTCAGAAAAATATTTAACCCGACCTAAGCTAGTGCAATGGTCCGCTGAATTCTACCCTGTTTTATTGTTGGTATTTTTACTCAGAGGTTTTATGGTTGAACCTTTTAGGATTCCATCAAACTCAATGATGCCAACCTTGTTAACCGGTGATTTTATTTTGGTCAGTAAGTTTGATTACGGCATTAGTTTGCCAGTGCTTAATAAAAAAATCGTAGAATTTAAAAAACCAGAACGAGGTGATGTCATTGTCTTTAGATATCCAAATTATGAAAAAAATTCAGATTACAAAGGCGCTGATTTTATTAAGCGTGTTGTAGGTCTTCCAGGAGACGTTATTAGTTATTCATCAGATCATTTGCGTGTTAACGATGAAAAGATTGCTTATCAAGACTTGGGTCTTTATCAAGGTGTTGAGTCAGGTGTAAAAATGACAGGGTTTAAGCATAAACGTGAATTATTAGATAATAATCCGCATGATATATTGCTAGATCCAAAAGGGCATTCTCAAGTCGCTCCTAAGTTAAAGGTTCCAGACGGACATTATTTCGTCATGGGTGATAACCGTGCCCGTAGTAGTGATTCTCGTTTCTGGGGGTTTGTTCCAGAAGAGTATATTATTGGTAAAGCTTTTGGTATTTGGATGCACTATGATGACTCTTTAAAATTAGATCGAGTCGGAGGATTTGATTA
>QOAB01000024.1 GCA_003978285.1 Candidatus Thioglobus sp. | reverse complement strand
AGACAACGTAGGTTGCACCTAATTCACCTCTAACAGCTTTGTAATACGGCTCCATAAAACGATGCCCTGCCTCTACGGCAAGAACAGGATGGTGGAGGATAATCTTCGGCAATCCTGGAATTTGCTGGTGGATTAATTGTTCAACACTAGGATTTTTAGCACCGACTGCAGCAATAGAACAACCGTCACAACTCATCCCTGCCAACCAGAAAGCATGCACTTCTTTGATTGGCCCTGACTCATTGGCAAACAATGGTGTGTGCTCATTACTTAGTACTGTTTCGTCTTTATTACTCATCTAAACACCCTCTAAAAGATCCAAAATTATTGTCATAGTACTCCTTGCCCTCAGGTCAAGGTCAAGCTTTTTTTTAATTATTTTTAACCTTACGACAAAGTTAAACCATTTATGGCTATTATTTTTGTATTATTCCACTGCCACAGGTGCATTCTATAAGTAATAAATCACAAATACAATTAGGTGGCCTTTCACGCGGAGTACATACTAACGCCTGTAATCTGGCTGAAAGATCTTCGCGTTTTCCTTGCAAAACACCCAAATCTTGATCAATCAAAAATAATTTCTGATCCAATACAGAAGCTAAGCCCTTACGTAGTGAACCACGATTAGAGCAATCTTTTAACTGTTGTAACTCTTGAATACTTAACCCCATATGTCGTAAATTAACAACCACAAAGATCTTACCAACCTGCTCTTTATTGTAAAGACGATAACCTGATTCAGATCGGCCCGGGTGTTCAATTAAGCCAATCTTTTCGTAAAACCGTAAAGTCTTTGTGGTGATATCTAGCTTTTTAGCCAATTCACCTATACGTAAGAATGTATTCATATTTTATAGTCAATATACATCATCTATTTATCAATCAAATAAATTGAATTATTTATATTTATCTACATGTAGAATAACATACAATAATTACAACCTTAGTAAAATTCCTTATTTCTATTAATCTTTATTAAATTTAGCCAAAAAAAATAATTATATGAATAATATTAATGACACAATGGATTTCACAATTATCACTGGATTTTTAGGTGCAGGAAAATCTACATTACTGCAGCATTTGCTAACTGGCGAGCATGGTAAAAATCTTGCAATTATTGTCAATGAATTTGGTGAGATTGGTATTGATGGCGCATTAATCTTAGATGAGGCGGGTGACCGAATGCTGGAAATGAATAATGGCTGTGTCTGTTGCGAAGTACGTGATGATTTAGTAGTCGCCATTACAAAATTACTCGATAACCGCAATAAAAGATTAATTGATTTTGACCATATTGTTATGGAAACCACTGGTATTGCACGCCCTGGACCTATCGTTGAGACCCTGCATTCACCAAAGCTAAAACCTTTAGTCAACCTCAATGGGATTGTTACTGTTGTTGATGCTTATTATATTGCCTCACAGCTTGATGAATTTTCTGAAGCTCAAGAACAAATAGGTGTGGCTGATTATATTATTCTTAATAAAATTGACCTGATTGACGCTGAGAAATTACAACAAATTCAGCAGCGTGTCACATCTATCAATGCCCATGCACAATTACAATTGGCCAGTGAGTGTCAAATCGACATCCCGCCTTTATTTGATATTGTCAATAATTCCATGTCTCGCCTTAATGCTGGCTTTACAAGCGTCCCTACCTCACAACAAACAACAAACAGTCCTGCGATCAATACTCATCAACATAAACCCCATTTGGACAACATTAGTAGTTTAAGTATTGAAATTAAAGAACCTATACATAAAGAATTATTATTAGATTGGTTCTCTTTTTTTATCATGCGTTACGAAGAACGCTTGCTACGATTCAAAGGCATAATAAATTTCAAAGATCATGACAGGCGCACTATCTTCCAAGGAATACATAGCCTATTTGAAGCTAAACTTGATCGAAAATGGTTGGATGATGAACAGCCCGTGACCAGAATTGTATTTATCGGTCGAGATTTACCCGAAGATGAAATACGTCAAGGAATTAAAGACTGCGTCTCGAATTAATACTATTGCTTTACATTTGTAAGGTTTGCTCCTGTCAGATTTGCTCCTGTCAGGTCTGCTCCTGTCAGATCTGCTCCTGAAAGGTTTGCTTCTGTCAGATCTGCTCCTGAAAGGTTTGCTTCTGTCAAATCTGCTCCTGAAAGGTTTGCTTCTGTAAGGTTTGCTCCCGTAAGATTTGCTCTCATAAGGTTTGCTTCTGTAAGGTATGTCTCTATAAGTTTTGCTCCTGAAAGGTTTGCCTCTCTAAGGTTTGCTTTTGTAAAATCTACAAATAAAAGGTTTGCTCCTGAAAAGTTTACTCTTGAAAGGTTTGTTTCTTTAAGGTTTGCCCCTACAAGATTTGCTTTTGTAAGATTTGCTCCTGTAAGAATGGAACCCCTAAGATAAACTTCTGTAAGGTTTGCTTTTGTTAAATCAGCTCCTATGAGATTTGCCCAAGCAAAACGTGCTCGTGAAAGGTTTGCTTCTGTAAGGTTTGCTTCTGTAAGGTTTACTCTTATAAATTTTGCTCCTACAAGGTTTGCTCCTGTTAAGTTTGCTCCTGTTAAGTTTGCTTTGGTAAGATCTGCTTGGGTAAGATCTGCTTCTGCAAGATTTGCCTCTGTAAGATCTGCAAATATTAGGTTTGCTCTGCTAAGTTTTGCTTTGCTAAGGTTTGCTTTGCTAAAGTTTGCCCCACTTAAAGTGCAACCCTCACATGCATTTAATTCTTTAAGTTTTAAAATATCCTGTTGATTAGGATTGATCATTACCTTGAGGTCTGCATCTGCACTTTCTACCGAAAATACAGATAGTAAAGATATACAGACAAAAGATAAAGTTGTAAGTAGTGTTTTTCGTTTTATTAGATTTTCCATTATTCCTCCAAACTAGATATTTAATATTTCCAAAGTTCAAATCTTTTCCAATTTTCTTCAGCAATCTTGCTTACCTTAGCATCGCCTCCTTCACAGGCTTTCTTAATCCAATATTTGGCTTTAGTCATATCTTTGACTACGCCTTCACCGTATTGATACATCAATCCTAAGTTATATTGAGCGTTAGCATATCCTTGCTCGGCCACTTTTTGATACCAAATAACAGCTTCTTTATTATTTTCTAAAACGCCCTTGCCGCCATTATCATACATCAGTGCTAAATTGTATTGTGCATTAACATATCCTTGCTCGGCAGATTTACGATACCATTTAAGCGCCTCTTTGTCATCTTCTAAAATACCTTTACCGCCATTGTCATACATCGTCGCTAAATTATTTTGAGCATAAACATTTCCTTGCTCGGCAGCTTTTCGATACCACTTAAGTGCCTCTTTGTCATCTTCTAGAATACCTTCACCGTTGTCATACATCACTGCTAAGTTATTTTGGGCGTAAATATTTCCTTGCTCAGCAGCTTTTCGAAACCATTTGATAGCTTCTTTATCGTCTTCTAAAAAACCTTTACCATTTGCATACCTCCAGCCTAAAGTATATTGGGCATCAGCATATCCTTGTTCAGCGGCTTTTCGATACCATTTAAGTGCCTCTTTGTCATCTTCTGCAACACCTTTGCCGCCCCTGTCATACATGACTGCTAGATTATTTTGAGCGTTCGCATACCCCTGCTCCGCGGCCTTTTGATACCATTTAAGCGCCTCTTTGTCATCTTCTACAACATCCTCAATACCCTTGTCATACATCACCCCTAAATTATTTTGAGCGTAAATATTTCCTTGCTCGGCAGCTTTTCGATACCATTTAAGCGCCTCTTTATCATCTTCTACAACACCCTCACCATTATCATACATCACCGCTATGGTGTATTGAGCTTCTGCATCACCATGTTTAGCTTTTGCATATAATCTAACAAGACGACTAAAGTCAGCATTATATATTTGTTTTACATCAACATCAGCATGTACAAAAGTGGTAGCACTTAAGCTAATCTCTAATAGCAAAGATAGTAATATTATTTTTAGTTTTATAATGTGCCCGCCTTATTTATATCATAGTAACTTGAACACTCCACTATACTCATAAGCAAACTTATTATCAAGGAGCTATGCTATGTTGGTTGAAACTCAGTTTTCATTAAATACTATCGGTGTTATTCATTCAACTTTGAAGACCACACAAGATTCTCCGCCTGATGGTAAGCATGCTCTACAAGAGGCGACACTGGAAATTTTTCCTAATTATTGTTTAGCATTGTCGGGTATGCATGAACTAAATCATATTGTTGTCTGTTATTGGTTACACCAAGCAGATCGCCAAGTATTACGCGTGTATCCTCGTGGTGATACCAGCAAGGAGATGATAGGTGTATTTTGCAATCGTAGTCCGTTACGGCCCAATCCAATTGCTATCAGTAGTGTTGAAGTTATAGAGGTAGGAGTCAACAAAATACTTGTTAGAGGGTTAGATGCCATCGATGGCACACCTATAATAGATATTAAATCAGTATCGTCTAATTATGATAGTGTCTGAGTTAAGAGCTATTATGATTATCTTGATTGTTTTCTTTAATCGATAAAAACTATGGTTGCATTTGACAGTTTATAAGGCTGGGAGTATAGTCAAAAGCAAGTATTTGATCCGGTTACCTCTATGTCTACAAATGTCAAAACAAGTTTAACGAGTGGGGTATTAGCTAGTATCGCTGCCTCTCTATGTTGTCTTGTGCCATTCATCTTACTAATGGTTGGCATTAGTGGCGCTTGGATCAGTAATCTTGTTGCACTTGAGCCGTATAGCCCAATCTTTGTAACCATTGCATTAGTTGCATTATTTTTTGCATATAGGGGTATCTTCACTACTAAAAATTATTGCCATACTGATGCTAAATTATGTGCAATACCAAGCGTTAATCGCCTATATAAAATTGCCTTCTTTATTGTTGCACTTTTGGTGCTTTTATCAATTGTTGCACCCTATCTAATTTTGTATTACAATTGAAGATGAAACAACAACTATAAACAGGAGGAGTGATGAAAATTATAAAACGAATTTGTACCATCTTATTAATGGCACTATTTATTAACGGGTCAGTTATTGCGGCAGAGAGGTTGAAATTAGTCAGTCTATCAGTGCCTACTATGAATTGTGCAATGTGCCCAATCACAGTTTCGAAAAGTTTAATGAATGTTCAAGGTGTTCAAACAGCTGATGCCAGTCTCGCTAAAGGAGTAGTAGAGGTAAGTTTTAACGACGAAGTTGCAAATATTGATGCGTTGTTAGCCGCTACTAAAAATGCAGGCTACCCTTCGTATTTGCTGGAACAACATTAAAGAATAGGATTGATACTAAATAATTGCACTAAATTAATAGGTCAACTATTGCAATGAATACACTGCGATTGACTTATTGTTTTCTGGTGTCTGTTAAATCTACCACCTCATTAGTATTATGAGTACATTACGTTTAACCTACCAACTATTAGCTCGTCAAAGAATATTAAAACTTAGTATTTCTATTTTAGTTTTGTTGATATTGATAGGTGTTGCTGGATCACTTGGTGTTAATAATGTCTCCATCTTCCAAGTCTTAAGTATTATCCTGGATACTTGGATTGCAGACTGGAACACAACCGTAAATGAACTTGATCGTACTATTGTGCTTCATCTACGTCTACCGCGTGTGGTACTAGGTTTAGTGGCTGGAGCTGCATTGGCTATTGCCGGTGTAGTCATGCAGGGCATTATGCGCAATCCACTAGTCAGTCCCTTTACTGTCGGTATCTCGCCTGCTGCTTCTTTTGGTGCAACTGTAGCTGTTTTAACTGGCTGGGAAGCTCTCCCCGGTGGTCACTACATTGTAGTTTTATGCGCATTTATTTCCGCTATGGTTTGTGCAAGTTTAGTATTGTCTATTTCTACTATACGTGGTTCCCAATCTACTACTCTCATCCTAGTTGGTATCGCCTTAACATATTTCTTTGCAGCTTTAACCAATGCTGGACAGTTCATTGCTACAGAGGAAGATCTTAGTATTATTGTACATTGGACTTTCGGTAGCTTGAATAGGAGTACATGGGATCATGTAATATTCGTTCTCACTATTATTTGTATTACACTGCCATTTTTAATTCGTTATGCTTGGTGTTATAACGCTTTAAATCAAGGTGAAGAGGTTGCAACGTCGCTTGGTTACAATGTCAAAAAGACTCGTATAGTTACCATTATTTTGGCAGTATTACTTTCTGCAGGTGTTGTTAGTTTTACAGGTGTAATTGGTTTTATTGGACTGGTAGCACCGCATATTTCACGTTATATTATTGGCACTGATCATCGCTTCCTAATTCCATTTTCTGCCGTAGTTGGCGCTATTTTATTAGTAGCAGCCGATACTCTTGGACGCACTGCACTTTCTCCTGTAATCATTCCGGTCGGAATAGTTGTTGCCTTTATTGGTGTACCAATGTTTGTACACTTAATTCTCAGCAAAAAGCAGGATTATTTCTCATGATACAGATTAATAATCTAAATTTCAGCTATGGACTAAAGCACACCTTAAACTCTATTAACCTTAACTTTGATGGATCTCAAATTATTAGTTTAGTAGGGCCTAATGGGTGCGGTAAGAGCACTTTGCTAAAATGCATGTGTAGAATTTTAGAAACACCTAATAATTCAATCATTATTGACGGTTTACCATTGCATACTTATTCACGTCACGATTTGGCAAAATTGATCGCATATGTGCCACAACATCCCTCTTTAAACATGTCTATTTCGGTCATTGATGCAATTAAAATTGGCCGAACACCTCATATGAACTTTCGACTTAGTAAAAAAGACGAAAATATTGTCTTTGAAGTTATTGAAAAAATGGATTTAGAACATATGGCTTTCACATCGCTTCATGAGTTGAGCGGCGGTGAAAGACAGCGCGTTCTACTTGCTAGGGTCATTGCCCAACAATCAAAAATATTATTTTTGGATGAGCCCACCAGTGCTTTAGATTTGAGGAATCAACTAGAAACTGCTGAATTATTACGCAACATACAACAAGAACAAGAATTGACAGTAATCGTAGCTATTCATGACTTAAATTTAGCTGGTCGATTTTCAGATACTGTTGTGCAGATGAGTAATGGCAAAGTGTATTCCCATGGCGCTTGGAAACAAACT
>QOAB01000042.1 GCA_003978285.1 Candidatus Thioglobus sp. | reverse complement strand
CGATATTGGTGGTGGTACAACAGAGATCGCCATTATGTCACTCAATGGCATTGTTTACTCTGATTCATTACGCGTTGGCGGTGATCTTTTTGATAGTCATATTGTTAAGTTTGTACGCCGTGAACACGGTGTTATTATTGGTGAAGCAACTGCTGAGCAAATTAAAGAAGAAGTGGGTTCCGCGTTTGAAACCAATGTCGTTAAAAAAATCGAGTTCAGAGGTCTTGATGTTGCCAAAGGTATTCCAGTAAGTTTCGAAATTACCAATACAGAAATTCGCGAAGCCTTGCAAGAGCCATTAGCAACAATTGTTGCGGCTGTTAGAACAGCACTTGAACAAACACCACCAGAACTGGCTTCTGATATTGCTGAAAATGGATTGGTGCTCACTGGTGGTGGCGCCCTTCTAGAAGGCTTAGACAAGCTTATCCATCAAGAGACCAACCTACCAATACGTATTGCTGATGATCCATTGACTTGTGTAGCACGTGGTGGCGGTGTGGCACTTGACATGATTAGCAAACACAGTATGGGGTTCCTAGCTGCAGAATAATCTGAAAGGTGACTAAGTAATGCAGTTTCTTAAACTTTTTACACCTGTTTTTATTGCTATTTTTCTGATTCTTTCAGATAATAAATTTTCTTACTTAGATAACGCTAAGCAATCCATTGCGAAGCTTATTTCACCCATTTACTTAGTGGTCAACTTACCTTCTCAACTCTATATTTGGATTGACGAACAAGGCACGACAAAACAAACTCTGCTCAATCAAAACAGGCAGCTTAATGGTGAACTAACACGATTAAAAGCGAATTTACAAACACATAATGCTTTACTATTAGAAAACCAAAAGCTCAAGCAATTATTAGGCGCAAGCTATCAAATTAGTAGTCAAAAATTTATACTAGGACGTGTTAGTTCTGTCAGCCAATCAAGACTTAAAAAACAAATTATCATCAATAAAGGCAGTAATGATAATCTTACCGTTGGGCAAGTTGTGCTAGGTTCTAAAGGTGTCATTGGGCAAATTACACAAACAACACCTCTATACTCAACTGTATTGATGATTACCGACCCCACACAATATGTGCCAATCAAAAATCAACGTAATGGTATTCGCGGTATTAGTAAAGGTGTTGCATCGAACCAAGGCAGACTGGTGGTGAATTTTATTGAATCTGATTTTGATGTCGTATTGGGCGATCTCTTTTTAACTAGTGCCATTGGGTCAAAATTTCCAGCTGGTTATCCCATGGGAAAAGTCATACACATAGAGCAACATACTGATGATCCATTTTTACACATTGAGCTTGCCCCTATACAAACAACCGAACAGTTAGAATTTGTTCTTATTGGGGAGAATGATTAATGATGAATACTCAGCGTCCTTATGTCTTTTTAGCGAAAATCACTTTTTTTGCACTTATTATTAGTGCACTGCCTTTATCCCAGATCGTACTAGAAGTTTCACCTTTTTGGCTGTTGTTGTTTTTTATTTACTGGCTCACTTACTTTCCAGCTAAAGGTCGATTTTTCTTAGCGCTATTATTAGGCGTGTTGCTTGATATATTACAAGGTGATATCTTAGGGCAAAATGCTTTAGCATTGATCTTAAGTGGTGCATTTATTGCAAATGTTAAACAGTCTTTTTTTGTTTCTAACTTAAGTACACAACAAGTTTATGTTTTTATCGCCTCCAGTATTTACTTGATTCTATTCTTGCTAGTGCACAGTTTAATTCAAGGCTTTAACTTTAGTTATTATTTATTATTTGCACCTTTATCAGGCGCATTGTTTTGGCCTTTAGTCAAGTTAGCACTGTCAAAGTGTAAACACCAATAAAGCACAGTCATGGAAAAGATCAGCAACATTGCACTAGAAAATAAAATTTTCTCTAGCAGGATGCTGATGGCTTTCTTATTCATCTTGATTATTACATCAGTATTGATACTCAGGCTTTATAATTTACAAATCAGTAACCATGATTATTATGCTGAAGAAGCGCTGGGCAACCAGATGCGTACCCTGCCCATCACCCCAACTCGGGGCAAGATATTTGATCGAAATGGTCAAATTATTGCCACTAACCAATTGTCATATAGGCTTACTTTAACCCCTGAAAAAACCAAAAATATCGCTAAAACACTACTGTCTCTTAAACAATTAAACTTTATTGATGAAGATGACATTAAGCGCTTTCATAAAAATAGAAGTCGCTACAAAAAATTCCACAATATTCCGCTCAAGCACAAACTCAGTGAAAAACAAGTGGCTGAATTTTTAGTCAGTAATCAATTTATCGGGATTGATGTCGAATCCTATTTTCATCGGATTTATCCTAAAAATGATTCCAGTGTTCATGTAGCTGGCTATGTTTCAAGAATGAATAAAAAAGACAAGGCTTTCTATGACAAGCAAAATTATCTAGGAACGGCTTTTGTTGGCAAAGTAGGTATTGAAAAACAATATGAAGCATTATTGCACGGTACCAGTGGTAAAAAGCAAATTGAACGAAATGTAACCGGTCGTGTTATTGATACACAAATTATTCAAGCAGCAGAAAATGGTAAAGATTTATATTTAAGTATCGACTTGGATTTGCAAATAAAGGCTGAATCTCTATTAGAAGGGAAGCGTGGCTCCATTGTGGTGGTTGATGTGAAAAATGGCGAAGTTTTGGCTTTGGTTAGCACACCTACCTACAACCCCAACTGGTTTGTTAACGGCATTTCACATAAGGATTATCAGATTTTACAAACCTCAAAAGATATTCCACAGCTTAATCGTGCTATCCAAGGCTTGTATCCACCAGGCTCCACAGTTAAACCTATGGTTGCTTTAGCCGGACTTGAGGAAGGCGTGATTACCAACCAAAGTAAAACCTACTGCCCAGGTTATTACAAATTGCCTAATGTGAAACGTAAATTTAACGACTGGAAACGCAGTGGTCACGGTGTGGTTGATGTTAAAGATGCACTTGCCCAATCTTGCGATGTGTTTTTTTACGATTTGGCTAACAATATGGGTATAGATGTAATACATGATAATTTAAGCCTGTTTAACTTTGGCTCAAAAACTGGTATCGATATTCCGGGCGAACGTGGCGGCATTTTGCCATCAAAAGCTTGGAAAAAAATTAACAGGAATGAGCCTTGGTATCGAGGAGAAACACTGATTGCTGGTATTGGCCAAGGATTCATGACCTCTAGCCCGTTGCAACTTGCAGTGGCAACAGCTGCACTAGCTAACAAAGGGCAAATTTTCCAACCAAAACTCCTAAAAAATATACGCTCGCCCAATCAGCCCATTAAAGAAGTAGAAAAAGGCTCACATGCTCAAATACCAATTAAAAACATTCAAAATTGGGAAGATGTGATTGAAGGCATGAGACAAACCATTTACGCACCCAAGGGTACTGCTAGGAGACTCAATAAAGGGCTAACCTATACCTTAGCAGGCAAAACAGGTACAGCGCAAGTATTTGGCCTAGATGCTGAAGAGCAATACATTGCTGAAAAATTAGATGAGCGTTTAAGAGATCACGCTTTATTCACGGGTTTTGCACCCGTAGAAAATCCACAGATTGCGATTGCAGTCATTGTGGAGAATGCGGGTAGTGGTAGCTCTAAAGCAGCGCCACTTGCTCGAGAAGTATTAGATGTTTATTTTAAAAAACAAACTAGTTACTAATACAATCTTGAATCGTTTTCTCATCAACTGGGAAAGTTAAAGTTGCATCCATTCGATAGCGCTGTTTGAGCTGATTAAGCTGCGGCTGATTGATTTCATCGTACAAGATGATAATTTTAACTTCAGGAGAGTGACCCTCTAAAGTAGCTAATAAAGACTCAATATTACTCACACGATCACGAAATTCAGGGTTATAACTAAACTCAGCCACCAACACTTGATAGGTATTTTTCTTGGCTAATTTAACCGCCTTCCTTTGTGAATCTTCAAAATCAACATCAAAGCCTAAACTAACAAATAGTGGGGTGAAATCATCAAACCCACCTTCATCAACAAAAAATAATAGTTGCTGATTCATTTACCCTCCTGCAAGGCGTAAAAATTTTGTTTAAACTCTGAAAAAGCATTGTGCTCAATAGCATCACGCATTTGTTGCATTAAATCTTGATAATAATACAAATTGTGAATGGTGCTTAGGCGAGCACCTAAGATCTCATTTTTGCGTTGTAAATGATGCAAATATGAGCGAGAATAATTTTGACAAGTATAACAACCACAGTTCTCATCTAATGGTCGTGTGTCTAACTTGTATTGTGCATTACGAATTTTAACAATACCAACTGAAGTAAATAAATAGCCATTACGCGCATTACGTGTTGGCATGACACAATCAAACATATCAATACCACGCTCAACCGCCTCAACCAAATCTTTTGGTGTACCCACACCCATTAAATATCTAGGCTTGTCATCAGGCAATTGCTCGGGTAAATAATCCAACACCTTTATCATTTCGTCTTTAGGCTCGCCGACACTTAAGCCGCCAATGGCATAGCCATCAAAATCCATATCAACCAAAACCTGAGCAGATTCACAACGTAAATCTTCAAACATACCACCTTGTACAATACCAAACAAAGCATTTTTATTGTTTAATTTTTCATGCTCTGCTTTTGAGCGCTTAGCCCAGCGAAGTGACAACTGCATTGATTGATCTGCGGTTGCTTTATCGGCTGGATACGGTGTGCATTCGTCAAAAATCATGACAATATCGGAGCCTAATTTTTTTTGTATTTGTATGGACTCTTCTGGCCCCATGAAAATCTTATCACCATTTTTAGGTGAACGAAAATCCACGCCTTTTTCACTAATCTTGCGCATATCACCCAAACTAAAAACCTGAAAACCACCAGAATCAGTCAATATCGGCCCTTGCCAATGCATAAAATCATGCAAATCTCCATGGGCTTCAATAACGTGTGTACCTGGCGTAATATCTAAATGAAAGGTGTTGCCCAAAATAATTTGCGCGCCAATCTCAACCACCTCTTCAGGTGTCATCGCCTTAACTGTGCCATAAGTACCAACCGGCATAAAGGCAGGCGTCTCAACCTCACCACGTTCAAAAGTCATCTGACCACGGCGTGCTTTTTGGTCAGTATTGTTTAGTTTAAATTTCATGATTGTTGTTTTGCGGTGTCTTTAGATTGCAACTGCCAAAGTTGTGCATACTTACCATTATTTGACAATAATGCTTCGTGCGTACCACTTTCAATAATTGCACCATCACCAAGAACGATAATTTTATCAGCATCCTTAATGGTTGATAGGCGATGCGCAATCATAAAGGTTGTGTGTTGATCTGAGAAGCCGTTCAATGCTTTTTGTACCATTTTTTCAGAATATGAATCTAGCGCCGAGGTGGCTTCATCAAAAATCAAAATAGGTGGATTTTTTAACAACACTCTGGCAATGGCTAACCGTTGTTTCTCACCGCCTGAAAGCTTGAGTCCGCGTTCACCTACTAATGTCTCATACCCTTGTGGTAGTTGATCAATAAACTCGTCAATAAAGCTTAATTTGGCGGCTTGCTTTACTTCTTGCATGCTGGCATCTTGTTTGCCATAAGCAATGTTGTAATAAATACTCTCATTAAACATAACTGTGTCTTGTGGCACCACGCCAATCGCTGTTTGTACCGAATGCTGTTGATGAGTCTTAATGTCCTGGCCATCGATCAAAATTGAACCAGAACTCACATCATAAAAACGAAACAACAATTTCGCTAAAGTTGTTTTACCAGAGCCAGATTGCCCCACAATGGCAACCTTTTGCCCCGGCTCAATGGTGAAACTAATGTCTTTTAAAACTTTATTTTTTCCTGGGTAGGCAAACGACACTTGGTTGAATTCGACCTTGCCTTGTGTCAATTTAAGTACAGGCGCATCATGCTCATTACTTACTTTTGGGGTTTGATCAAGTAAATCAAACATGTTATTCATGTCGATAAAATTGTGTTTAATTTGTCGATAAACAATACCTAAACTACCCAATGGCATAAACAACTGTAGTAGTAAGGCTTGAATCATAATCATATCACCTAGGCTAAGGTTTTGATCCACTACACCTTGCGCTGCCGTAATCAAAATAACGGTCACACCAAGAGCAATCACTGCGCCTTGAATAAAATTAAGCGCTGTCATTGAAGTAAAACTTTTAGTAGCAACATCTTCCCAACGTGCCATGGTGTTGTCATAACGATTCACTTCAAAGTCTTCACGATTGAAGTATTTAACCGTTTCATAGTTAATCAGACTATCCACTGCATTGGTATTAGCTTCGGATTGCATGTCATTCATTTGATAACGATATTTCATGCGCCAAGTGGTAATTGCTAAGGTTAACGCAATATAGAATACAACAGTCAAAAGAGAAATCAACGCAAAAAAGGAATCATAATTTATCCATAAAAGCCCAATCACTAGGCAGATCTCAAAGAACGACGGGATGATGTTAAACACAAAAATAGACAATAAAGTTGATACACTTTGTGTGCCTCTATCAATATCTCGGGTAATACCACCAATACGACGATCCAAATGAAAAGACAAATCAAGTGTATGCAAGTGTTTGAATACGCCGAGTGCAATGAGATGCATGGCGTGATAACGAACCTTGGCAAAAATCGCATCCCTAAGCTCATTAAATAACGAGCTAGCCAATCGAAGCGCACCGTAAGCAAACAACATGCCTAATGGCAAAATCATTAGTACATTGGTTTGATCTAATGAATCAACAATTTCTTTTAAAACAACAGGTACTGCCACATTAGCTAACTTAGCAGAAATTAAGAATAACGTCGCCCAAATCACGCGAGTGCGCATCTTCAGTAGGTAAGGCAATAACTTTTTTAAAACCTTAATGTCTCGGGTTTTAAAATCGTATGCTTGTGTTTGTCTAGCGGTACCGTGCATCATTGATAGGATAGTCATCGGGCAAAATTGCACCTTTTTCTAGAGCAATCTTTACCACATCATTGCCTCTAAATTGTTTAGGCCTTTGTAATAGCTCTTGCTGCCAAAATGAATGCATTTCGCACATTTGTGGATGGGTGTGATTACACCCAAGCACATGAAAACTACACTTACCTACTCGCCATGGGCCATCACCTGTAATCTGACCCTCAATCAAATGAATGCTATATTTAGGGTCTTTTTCCCAAAACAATTCAAAATATAAAACACCTTTTGAGTGTTGGAAAATTTCCTCAATCACGCGTGTTTCACCGTTTGGATATTTGATGTAAAGCGGAGAATGCAGGGTAAATATTTTATTCATGACTGAACGCTTGGTTGATTTGTTCAAAATCAAAGCCTCTGGATTGTAAAAATCGTTTTTGTTTGGCTTGCTCTTTGTAGTCACCAGGGATTTCATTTCCATATTTAGTCACTCTTATTTGTTGAGCCAAGG
>QOAB01000129.1 GCA_003978285.1 Candidatus Thioglobus sp. | reverse complement strand
CAGGTGTTGGTGAGCGTACTCGTGAGGGTAACGATTTCTACCATGAAATGAAAGAATCAAACGTATTAGACAAGGTGTCACTGGTATATGGCCAAATGAATGAGCCACCGGGAAACAGATTACGTGTTGCATTAACCGGTTTAACTATGGCTGAGTACTTCCGTGATGAAGGCCGTGATGTATTATTATTCATTGATAACATTTATCGTTACACACTTGCGGGTACTGAAGTATCGGCACTATTGGGTCGTATGCCTTCTGCGGTGGGTTACCAGCCGACAATAGCATCAGAAATGGGCGCATTGCAAGAGCGTATTACTTCAACTAAGAAAGGTTCAATTACTTCAATTCAAGCAGTATACGTACCGGCGGATGACTTAACAGATCCTGCTCCAGCAACAACCTTTGCTCACTTAGATGCAACCGTAGTATTGTCGCGTCAAGTAGCAGAACTAGGTATTTACCCCGCGGTAGACCCACTAGATTCCACCTCACGCCAGCTAGACCCACTCATCGTTGGTGAAGAGCATTACAATGTTGCTCGTGGTGTGCAAGGTGTATTGCAACGCTATAAAGAATTAAAAGACATTATTGCGATTCTAGGTATGGACGAATTATCTGAAGAAGACAAGCAATCAGTGTCACGTGCCCGTAAGATTCAGCGTTTCTTATCTCAGCCATTCTTTGTGGCAGAAGTATTTACCGGCTCACCAGGCAAGTATGTATCTTTAAAAGACACTATCTCTGGCTTCAAGGCGATTCTTGACGGTGAGATGGATAGTTATCCAGAGCAAGCTTTCTACATGACAGGATCTCTTGATGAGGTTCGTGAAAAAGCAGCGGAGAACGCATAAATGTCAACCATCCATGTCGACGTCGTTAGTGCAACAGAGTCGCTTTACTCAGGTGAAGCGAACTGTGTGTTTGCACCAGGGTCTACTGGCGAATTAGGTATCTATCCAAAACACGTGGCTTTGTTATCGACATTAAAGCCGGGTGAAGTTAGAGTAGAAACTGAAAAAGGCGTTGAGTCTATTTATGTTTCTGGTGGTATTGTTGAAGTACAACCCGATGTAGTTACAATTTTTTCTGATACAGCAATCCGAGCACACGATTTAGATGAGTCTAAGGCGTTAGAAGCTAAGCAACGCGCTGAAGAGGCGATGGCTAATTCGGATAATGGTCATGATGTTGGCACAACGCAAGCCGCATTGGCTGAAGCGATGGCGCAATTACAAATGATTTCTAATATGCGAGGTAAAAAACTTTAAGTAGTTTTTATGACTTTCTGACCAAAGTTAACAACCCTATTATTAATTACTTGAACGCCTTCTTTTTGAAGGCGTTTTATTTTGATTTGTATATCAAGCGCAAACCCGCCTAATTCCCCATTTGATTTAACCACGCGATGGCAGGGGACTTCAGGGGCAAACGGGTTTTTATTCATCGCTGAACCGACAGCGCGATGCGCCCTAGGGTGATTAATTAATTGTGCTAAACCTGCATAGGTGATAACCCGTCCAGCAGGCACTTTGGTCTTTAGTGTGTGGTAGCAAAGATGTTGAAAATCAGTCACGCTAAATAGATTTTCATTGCCTCATCAAACTTATCTTGTGCCTTTAGAATAAAGTCACATGCTTCTCTAACCGCACCATGACCACCAGCTTTCTCAGTCACCATGCAAGATTTTTCTTTGACCAATTCATGTGCATTAGCAACCGCTATAGGTAAACCAACTTTAGTCATTACTGGCAGATCAATCACATCATCCCCCACATAAGCAACTTGATCAGCTTTTAAATTAAGTTTTTCTAATAAGTCGTTGAAGGCAATTACTTTATCTTCTTGTCCTTGGTAAAAATGCGTAATGCCCAGATTTTTCATCCGATGTTCAACCGTTGTAGAGGTGCGAGCAGTAATAACAGCGGGCTCAACACCATTGTCTTTTAGAATCTTGATGCCTAGTCCGTCAAGTGAATTAAAGCGTTTGAATTCTTGCCCATCATCAGAAAAATACAACCCGCCATCGGTTAACACGCCATCAACATCAAAAATAATCAGTCGAATTTGCTTAGCGCGTAAGTAAGATTTGTTGAGTAGCTTCATGAATTAATCCTTTATTTCATCCCAATTAAAAGCCTCTCCTGGATCAGTTTTTCTGCCCGGGGCGATATCACTATGCCCAACAATATTTTGGACTGGATAATGGTCTTTTAGTTGTTTTAATGTTGTTTTTAATGATTGGTATTGTACCGCTTCATAGTTAAGATTGTCGGTTCCTTCTAGTTCGATGCCGATGGAAAAATCGTTACAATTATCTTGTCCATTAAAGTTAGACTTTCCCGCATGCCAAGCACGCTTATCAAAGGGCACAAACTGAATTATTGAGCCATCGCGCTTAATGAGTAAGTGGGCAGAAACTTGTAAGTCTTGAATAGTTTTGAAATAGGGGTGCGCATTAAAATCGAGCTGATTGGTAAAAAACTGTTCAATATAGTGGTTGCTGAACTCACCTGGTGGTAAGGAAATACTGTGGATTACGATGAGAGAAATTTCATCATTGGGACGATCATTACAATTAATCGAGGGAGATTGTGTGGCCGAAGTTAGTCGGTGGTTGCTAATCATGAACTTATTATATCCCTATTCGATTCGGTTAAAGTAGCGCCCTCTTAGTAGCAACCTCGGGTTATCTTTGTCATCAGTAAAGGCATTGCGCTTATGTAAGACATTGTTACACAATAAGCCTTGTCCAGTTTGCATTAAGTGTTTAAAGTGATAGTCAGTTGTTGTATTTAACAGGGTATCTAAATACGCTACAGCTTGTTTAATCTCAAGCGAATCCAAGAACTCAATATTTTTTTTGCGCTGTGTGTAGCGCATATAAAGTGCTTGTGTTTTTTCATCAATGAAAAATACTGGTCCAACTGAAGTTGCACGTCTAACTTCGCCATCAACCCTGTGTTCAGGAATACTCATGGCTTCTGGGTGAGTCAATGCTTTAACAACATCAGGGTTGTCTTCCCGTAATAATAAATAAATCATTTGTGGATCGATCCATTCACTTGCACCACCCTTCAATGCAGGATTTACACAGAACAAGGAGAATGCACGAATGCGCTGTTCAATTGCATTGTAATAGCCGTCTGTATGCCAGCCTATATTTTTGTCGGTATAGGGGATAAATTCGCCTTGGTCTTTTTTGTCACTTTGGGTGATATGTGCCAGCCCACCTGTTTTAACAAACAAGTGTTGATCAAAATCTTTTAAGCCTAGTTGTGTATTGATGCTGATAATCGCTTCATCATATTGGTCAATAGGCTGAATTTGAAATAACGCAAAGTTACCCTTTTGACAAAGGCTTTGGAGTTTATTTTCTTCTACAGAGGTGAGCTTAAACGGGTTTTGAATCTCGACAATATACGCATCTAATGTGGTTGGTGTATTGGCGAGTTTTTCATCTCGCCAATATCGATATTCATCCAAATTGTCTAACAGCATAGGTAACTATTGTATTGCGTTGTTATTTTTATATTATACAAGGCGAGTTCAGAAAAATAGGACTGAACATAGTTGATGCTATGTGATTGAGTATTTTCCTAAATTCAACGCAGAATAAGGTGAAAAGAACGAGCAATTAACCGTTTATACGCTTATTAATGGTCCACTGCTGTGCAATGGATAAGACGTTGTTAAACACCCAATAAAGCACTAAACCTGATGGGAACCACAAGAAGAAAATGGTAAACACAAATGGCAATGACATCATAATCTTCGCTTGCATTGGGTCAGGTGGCGGTGGGTTAAGTTTTTGCTGAATAAACATAGACGCACCCATGATAATTGGCAAGATGTAGTAAGGGTCTTGCGTTGATAGGTCAGTTAACCACCAAAACGATGTTTGGCGTAATTCGACGGTATCAAGTAGCATCCAGTAAAAAGCAATAAACACTGGAATTTGCACCATGATTGGTAAGCAACCAGAGGCCGGATTAATCTTTTCCTTCTTATAAAGCTCCATGGTTTTTTGGCCAAGTTTCTGTTTGTCATCACCATAGGTCTCTTTAAGCTTAGTGAGTCTTGGCGAGAGTTTTCTCATGCCTGCCATTGAGCGGTAAGACTTTTCACTTAGTGGGTAGAAAGCCAGTTTGATTAGGATGGTAATGATGATGATCGACCAACCCCAACTGTCGATAAAGTCATTGATTTTATGAATACCCCAAGACAATGGATCTGCCAAGATATCTAACCAGCCATAGTCAAGTGTGTAATTTAATCCAGCAGCCACTTCTTCAATCTTGCCATATTCTTTAGGTCCAAGATAAAGTTGATTAGCGGCTAGTGTTGCACTACTACCGGCACCAAGACTAATTTGTGCGTTGGCATTGGTTAACTTATGTAAGTTGTTGCTTGAGCTGGCAGAAAACGTCTGAGACTCATCTTGATTCGGAATCCAAGCAGCAATGAAATATTGCTGAACCATTGCCATCCAGCCACCTGTTGATTGTTGCGCATCAAACTCATCCCAGTCATCAAACTCATTTTTTTGCACTGTGTGATTTTCTTTGTCATAAACGATACCACCTGTAAAAGTCGGCATCATCATGTTGGATTGATCAATGGCACTTCTACTTAGACGTACATAGCTTTTAACCGGAATGGCTTGGTTAGAATTGTTGGTGATTTGATAATCGACCTCAACAATATAACTGCCTTTTTTAAAGTGAAAATTCTTAGTAACTGTAATGCCGTCTTTGCCCTGCCAAGTCAGTGGTACAGTAAGTGTGTCAGTAGACAATTGATGGTTTGAATTAGCAGAATTAAATAAGGATAAATGGGTTGGTAACAAATCGTCACGTGAGGCTAAACCACTTTGTGCTTGAAATAATGTGCCGGTTTTGTCACTCAATAATTGGAATTTTTCTTCGCCACCTTTTTCTATAGGAAAAGCATTAAGGTAGGCGTTTTGAATAGTTCCACCTTTGTGGCTAATTTCTACTGTCAATAAATCAGTGGTAACCGTGGTATAACCGTGTGACTCGTTAATACTTGGTGAGGTTGGCAGGTCAATTTGTGTTGTTTCTGTGTTGATCATTGGCACATCAGTATTTTGTGTGCTGGTATCGAGCGTGATTTGACTTTTACGTACAACGTTGCCATTTTCATCAGTGATATGGGTGATTTGCCACTTGTCCCACAATAAGAAAACCGTTAAGAAAATTGCAATACCGAGAAATAGTTTTTGATTGTTCATAAGAATAATTTATTGATTAATGAATGTGTTTTTTTGGTACTGGATCAAACCCGCCATCATGCCACGGATGGCATTTTCCAATGCGTTTTGCACTCAGAGCAAAGCCCTTAAAAAAGCCATGCTCTTTCACAGCATCATAAGAATACTGCGAACAGGTTGGGTCAAAACGACAATTAGCACCCAGAAACGGGCTGATAAATAGCTGATAAAATTTAATGGGAATAAGCAATAAATAACGCATAATTCAAATTATTTTTTCATCACCTGTTTAAATAAATTTAGTAATTCAGTGGATAATTCTGGATTTTTGGTCGGCTTAGCGTTTCTGGCCATAACCACAAATCCCCAATTATCTAAGTGCGGTTGTGCCACTCTAAAGGTTTCTCTGGCAACACGTTTGAATCGGTTTCTATCAACAGCCAAACGCGTTACTTTCTTTGAGATTGCTAAGCCTAAACGCGGCCTAGAGTCTTGAATAGGTTTTGCAATGATTTGCCAGTATTTACCCTTGGCCCGCTTACCACCTTTAAAAATATGGGTGTATTCGCCGGGTTTTAGGATTTTGGCCTCACGTGTCAGCCGTAGAGACATTAAGCAGCTAAGCGCTTACGTCCTTTTCTTCTACGAGCATTGATGACTGCACGGCCAGACTTAGTACTCATTCTTGATCTAAAGCCATGTTTACGTTTGCGTTTTATAACACTGGGTTGGAAGGTTCTTTTCTGTTTCATAATAGAATATCAGCCAATAAAATCTCGCAATTTTACCATAAATCACAATACGACTTGCAAATAACTATGATTATTTATAATAAGGTCGACACTGCTGACAATATACTGAAATGGATTTAATTTACTGGTTAATGTTACTCAAAGCGCAAAATTAGTGGACATTATTGAGGAGTTATCTTTAGATTCAGAAGTGCCTTTATCAGGCAATAACATGCCTATTTATACAAAATATGTAGACAACACCCCCTCTGTGCTATTAAAATGCTTGAGTTATAAAGCCATGAGTATTGATGAAATGGTTGAAAAAAGTGGGTTAAGCCCCCAAGTCATTACACAAGAGTTGCTTTTATTAGAACTTGCAAACAGGGTGACAAAGGTTGGTGGCTCTGGCTATCTATTAACTAAGTGAGATTTTTATGACACACAATATTCTTGATGTACTAACTTATATGTTCGACTATTTGTTTGAAGAGGCAGAGCAAGATTCGTCTAATGAAATTGATGATATCGCTCTCAAGGCCCATCTTTCGGATGCTGGTTTCGAAGAAGTTCGTATTGAAAAAGCCCTTAGCTGGCTAGAAAATATTGCCACCTTGCAAGATGGCAGCGTTAAACCGTTTGCCAACACCCGTGGTGGTATGCGTATTTATAGTGATGCAGAAAAATTAAAGTTGGATGCTAAATCTCGTGGCTTTTTATTATTCATGGAAAACATGGGCCAAGTAGACGCCAACCAGCGTGAAATGATTATTGATCAAATTATGTCATTAGGTGATTCCTCAGTATCTTTGGATGATTTGAAATGGGTAGTGATGATGGTGTTAGGCAACAGTAATGATGAAGAAATTTCAGCACAATGGTTGGAATCAATTGTGTTTCTTGATGACAACCATACTGTTCAATAATGTCAAAAAATCTTGTCATTGTTGAGTCCCCTGCAAAAGCCAAAACAATTGAAAAATTCTTAGGCAAAGACTATACCGTCAAGTCGAGTATTGGCCATATTCGTGATATGGCTAAGAAAAACGGCATTGAGATTGAGAACAACTTCAAACCTAATTATGAAATCAGCGATGATAAGAAAAAGGTCGTAGCGGATCTTCGAAAGGCGGTCAAAAAATCTGAGCAAGTCTACCTCGCAACTGATGAGGACCGCGAGGGAGAAGCGATCGCCTGGCATTTATTAGAAGCCTTAAATTTACCGAAAGATACGCCACGTATTGTTTTTCATGAAATCACCAAGGGTGCAATTACAAAAGCGATCCAAGAACCAAGAACGGTGAACTTTGATGTTGTTGATGCACAACAAGCCAGGCGTGTGATTGACCGTTTGGTGGGTTTTGAAATCTCAGGCGTTCTATGGAAAAAAGTTTCAGGTGCGAAGTCAGCAGGTAGGGTGCAATCCCCAGTGGTACGTTTGGTGGTTGAAAGGGAAAGAGAAATCAATGACCATACGACCAAAAGTACTTTTAAAATCAAAGCTGATTTGGTGAATGATACAGGTGAATTAGTTGAGGCAAAACTTGATAAAGATTTTG
>QOAB01000062.1 GCA_003978285.1 Candidatus Thioglobus sp. | reverse complement strand
AAATTTAGTCGCTGCCGCTGAAAAAATCTTAGATTTTGTATTTAACTGAGCATGAATCTCAAGACCAATGACTGTTTCCCATTCCATGCTATGACTCCTGTGGCGCTTGTGTGTGCCAATCAGTTTGTTGTTGGAATTGATGGGCAATATTTAACAACTTAGACTCAGACCAGTAATTGCCAATCAATTGTAATCCCACAGGTAATTTTTGTGCAAAACCTGCTGGAATACTCATGCCTGGTAAGCCAGCCAAGTTTGCACTTAAAGTGTAAATATCAGCCAAGTACATTGATACAGGATCTTTGACTGAGCCTAAATCGAATGCTGTTGTTGGTGAGACAGGACCCATAATCACATCAACCTCTTTAAAGGCTTTTTTAAAATCTTCACTAATAAGATGTCTGGTTTTCTGTGCTTTGAGATAGTAAGCATCATAATAACCCGCTGATAATGCATAGGCGCCAATCATAATTCGGCGTTTAACTTCCTCACCAAAACCCTCTGTGCGTGAACGCAAGTATAAATCTTCTAGATCTTTTGGGTCTTCACAGCGATAACCATAACGCACACCATCCAAACGCGAAAGGTTTGATGAACACTCACAAGGAGCGACAATATAATAAGTCGGGATGGCGTATGCTGAATTTGGTAACGACACCTCTTTAACAGTCGCACCCATGGCTTCAAACTCTTTCACAGCAGCCATTACCTGAGAGGCGACTTCATCATCCAAACCCTCTGAGAAAAACTCTTTTGGCAAGCCAATGGTTAAGCCTTTAATCGAATCATTTAACGATGCGGTATAATCTTCCACATCACGCTCAGCGCTGGTTGAATCTTTTTCATCAAAACCAGCCATCACATTTAATATTAGCGCCGCATCCTCAGCTGTTTGCGTCATGGGTCCTGCTTGATCAAGACTTGAAGCGTAAGCAATCATGCCGTAACGTGACACACGACCATAAGTAGGCTTTAAACCAGTAATACCACAGAGGCTTGAGGGTTGGCGAATCGAGCCGCCGGTATCTGTGCCAGTGGCAAAAGGCGCTAAACGCCCTGCCACTGCTGCAGCTGAACCACCTGACGAACCACCTGGTATTTTATTGATATTCCAAGGGTTTTTAACATCACCATAATAAGAATTTTCATTCGACGAACCCATGGCAAACTCATCCATATTGGTCTTACCTAACATGACCAAATCAGCCTGGTTAAGTTTGTGACTCACGGTTGCATCGTAAGGAGAAATAAAGTTATCAAGCATCTTAGAGCCAGCAGAAGTCTTCACTCCATTAGTGCAAAAAATGTCTTTATGTGCATAAGGAATACCAGTCAAAATACTCCCGACACCTTTGGCAATTTTATTGTCAGCAGCTTGTGCCTGCTTCATAGCAAGCTCATCAGTCACCGTAATGAAGGCATTGAACTCTGATGCGTTAATACGATCAAGATAATGCTGTGTAAGCTCAACAGAAGAAAACTCTCCTGAGCTTAAGCCTTGCGATAACTGCCTAATCGTTTTAGTATATAAACTCATGCTATTCGATGACTGTTGGTACCAAATAATGTTTTTTGCCTATTTTTGGTGCAATGGCTTGAAAGGATTCTGATTGATCTTCTTCACCGACTTTATCTTCACGTAAACGTTGCGTCATGTGTAAAGGGTGCGCCATCGGCGTAATGTTATCGGTATCAATCTGTGCTAATTGCTCAGCTAAGCTAAGAATAGAATTCAAGTCTTTAGTGTTGCTTTTAAGTTCTTCGTCGCTTAAAGATAAGCGCGCCAGATAAGCAATTTGACCAACTTGCTCCTCACTTAAAGACATGTTAGAACGGGAATGGCATTTTGTTAATAACACTCATCGGTCTAGAGAATGAAGCACGTAAAATAGATAAATCACGTTGCATCCATTGCATTGAATCCTGCATGGTTGTCATGTTTTTGTTCATTTCTTCCATGTTGATTAACATTGGCTCTAGCGCATCCATCTTGGCACTAACCTGAGTTAGGTCAGTAGAAATAGAGTCTAGATTATCTAATTTAGACGCAATTATGGTCATATTTTTATTAACTTGATCAAAGTTCTTTTGCATGTAAGCCACTGAATTCGTCAACTTCGCTACGCTGTTAGACATTTTCTCAACGCTACTCACCATTGAAGTCATGTTGCTACCCATATTAGGGTCCATTGAATTAGCTAAACGAGTCATATCACTGGTGATAGAGTAAATAATAGTAAACATACCAATAATTATGGCACTAAATACGGCTAAAGCCGGCAAGAAAAATCGCTCAAACTTAGTATTGGTATTTTTTTCAACGCCTTCAAGCATCTTTTCTAAATCACTAATACTTGAGGTAATCATCACCTCTTCGTCTTCAACTTTTTTTGTACTTTTATTAGTGTCTGTCATGTTTATCCTATTTGCAAAAGTCATTGATTACTTGATTTAAAAGCTGTTGTTGATAGTCATCACAAATAAATGCGTTGCCTAATTCTTTTAATAAAATCAAACGAATATTGCCATCAATCACCTTCTTATCAACTGACATTGCTGCCATGAAATCAGAAGCAATTATTTTACCGCTAATAGAGATTGGTAAATTAGCTTTTTCTAATAAATATTGAGTTTGATCAACTGCATCGGCTGATACGTAACCTTCAAGTTGTGAAAGTTTTACTGCCATTAGCATACCGACAGAAATCGCCTCACCATGCAGATAATTACCATAGCCCAACGTATTTTCAATCGCGTGCCCAAAGGTATGCCCTAGGTTTAATAATGCACGTTTGCCTGATTCTAATTCATCTTGTGCCACGATATTAGCCTTATCTTCACAAGATTGATACACTGCTTCAATAATTAAGGTCTTATCTCTAGCCATCAAGCTTTCAATATTATTTTTTAAATAGTGCAAGAAATCAACATTACCTAATAAGCCATACTTAATCACTTCAGCCATGCCAGCTGAATACTCACGATCCTCTAGTGTATCCAGTGTGTCAACATCAATCACCACACATTTTGGCTGATGAAAAGCGCCAATCATATTTTTACCCAACACATGATTAACGCCAGTTTTACCCCCAACACTTGAATCTACTTGAGAAAGCAAGGTAGTAGGGATTTGAATAAAATTCACACCACGCTGATAACTCGCTGCAGCGAAACCAGTCATGTCACCTACAACGCCACCACCCAAAGCAATGAGTGTGCAAGAGCGGTCAAAACGCGCTTCTAATAGAGCACTAAAAATTAAGTTAACGGTATCCAAAGTTTTGTACTGTTCGCCATCAGGCAAAATAACGGTTGAAATTTGATAATCACCCAGCAAGGATTTAACTTTCTCTAAATAAAGTGGCGCAACTGTTGTGTTAGTGACAATCATGATTTGTTTACCACTAATGTGTTTGGTTAAAAGCTCAGACTGAGACAATAAACCTTGCCCAATATAAATTGGATAAGACTTTTTACCTAAATCAAGGTTGAGCTGCCTCATTAGGCAAATACCCTTTGTTCACCGTCACCAGTAATATTCTCAACACAACGACCACAAAGCTCAGGGTGTTCGTCATGGCTGGCCACATCGGCTCGGTGATGCCAACAACGCACACATTTCTCATGTTCACTTTTTGAAACTCTAATCATCACCCCTTCTCCCGCCTCAACACAGCCATCGGTTTGTTCACTGATAGGGTGAATTCTAGCATAAGAAGTAATAAACACAAAACGTAGCTCATCGCCCAACTTGGATAGTGATTGGTAAATTTCATCCGAACAATAAACATCAATTTCGGCGTCTAATGAAGAGCCTATGACTTTATCGCTACGCATGCCTTCCATTTGCTTACGAATAGCTGGATTGATTTGACGCGCAGTTTCGATTGAATCATTTTCATAGCCTGCATTTAGACCTTGATACCAATCTTGTAAGAAAATACTCTCACTATTTTCTTCTTCCAATGTTTGCCAAATTTCTTCTGCAGTAAAGGATAGTACTGGCGATAACCAGCGCACCATCGCCTGGGCAATATGATAAAGTGCACTTTGTGCGCTACGTCTTGCCAGTGAATCTTCCCCTGTGGTGTATTGACGATCTTTAATAACGTCTAGGTAGAACCCACCCAAATCATTGGTACAGAAATTCAAAATCAACTGCATCACATGGTGGAAATTATATTCTTCATAACCTTGCAAAATTTGCACTTGTAAATCAGCTGTTTTGGACACGATCCACTTGTCTAAATCTAGCATATCATCATGATTCACCAGATGCTGCTTGGCGTCAAAACCTTGCATATTTGCCAACATGAAACGAATGGTATTACGAATGCGACGATACGAATCAGCTGAACGTTTTAAGATTTCGTCAGACACCGTCATCTCTCCAGTGTAATCTGTACTGGCAATCCAAAGGCGTAAGATATCCGCACCCAAATTATTAATGACTTTTTGTGGTGACATCACATTGCCCACCGACTTACTCATTTTTTTGCCATCCTTATCGACGGTAAAACCATGCGTTAATACTTGTTTATAAGGCGCTTTTCCCGTGATGGCACAAGATGAAATCAGTGAAGACTGGAACCAGCCACGATGCTGGTCAGAGCCCTCTAAATATAAATCTGCCACATCAGACAAACCTTCTCTGGCTTTTAATACTGCATAATGAGAAACACCTGAATCAAACCACACGTCAAGTGTGTCAGTGGTTTTATCATAATCATTGGCCTCATCACCCAAGAAATCTGTAATGTCGGATTCAAACCAAGCTTCAATACCACCTTGCTCAATCTTAGCTGAAATGGTTGCAAAAAGCGCTTTGGTGTTAGGATGTAATTCACCCGTTTGTTTGTGTACAAATAACGTAATCGGTACACCCCAAAATCTCTGACGAGAAATACACCAATCTGGGCGATTACCCACCATCAACTCAATACGCTTTTTACCCCAATCTGGAATCCACTCAACTTTAGGAATTTCAACATTAACCTTATCTCTCAAGCCATTTTGCTGCATGGAAATAAACCACTGCGGGGTTGCTCTAAAAATAACTGGGGTTTTGTGGCGCCAACAATGTGGGTATGAGTGTTCTAACGGCTCATACTTAACCAGTGTATTGGCATTCTCAAGGATTTCAATAACACTAGCATTGGCCTTAAAAATAAACTGCCCGCCTAGAAGTTCAGTATCTTCAAAAAACACACCACGACCATCAACAGGGCATTCAACAGGTAAGTTGTATTTCAAACCAACAGCATAGTCTTCCTGACCATGCGCAGGCGCCGTATGTACCGCACCTGTACCGGCTTCAGTGGTGACGTGATCACCCAAAATCACAGGTACTTGTTTGTCATAAAATGGGTGTTGAGCTTTAAGCCCCTCAATCTCACTACCTGAAAAAGTTTGCTCCCCAATGGTAGCGCTTTCAATGCCATAACGAGAGATTGCATTTTCAGCCAAGGCTTGCGCTAAACAATAATATTCATCACCAACATCAACCAAGACATAGTCTAAGTCAGGATGCAAGGCTACCGCTTCATTAGCAGGTAGCGTCCAAGGGGTTGTTGTCCAAATAACCAGTGATACCGGCTTATCAACCGAAAAAATAGACGCATCAATCAGTTTGAATTTAACATCAATGGCGTCAGATTTTTTATCTTTGTATTCTACTTCAGCTTCAGCCAATGCCGATCCACATTCTGTACACCAGTGAACGGGCTTGTAGCCTTTAGAAACATGGCCATTTTCAACGATCTCACCTAGCGCTCGAACAATGTCTGCTTCATATTTAAAATCTTTGGTTAGGTAAGGGTTATCCCAATCGCCTAAAATACCCAAACGCTGGAAATCTTGCTTTTGCTTAGTCACTTGTGTGTCAGCATACTTGCGACATTCCGCTCTAAAATCATTAGCACTGATCTTTTGCCCTACTTTGCCTTTTTTCTTCTCAACATTCAGCTCAATCGGCAAACCGTGGCAATCCCAACCCGGCACATACGGCGCATCAAAACCCGATAAAGATTTTGATTTAACAATAATATCCTTAAGTACTTTGTTAACCGCATGGCCAATGTGAATATCGCCATTCGCATACGGAGGGCCATCATGTAAGGTGAATTTTGGCTTACCTTGATTATGCTCACGAATGCGCGCATACAGATTATCATCTTGCCATTTTTGTAAAAAACCACCCTCTCGATTGGCAAGGTTTGCCTTCATTGCAAACTTGGTTGAAGGTAGATTTAAAGTAGATTTATAATCAGACATTAATACTTAAAAGTCATTCATTAAAAACGCAATTATACTAGAGCACAACGGCTATTTGAGCATCTAAAAACGGCTATTTCAACTTAACAGATCGAAGTAATAAATTAACTTGTCCTGGCTTAAGATAATCAAACTGATTGGCTTTGAGATTTTCTGGCAGGCGAATCTCACCAAAACGTACACGAATCAATCGTGATACTTTAAAACCGAGCGCCTCCCATAAGCGTCTTACCTCACGTTTTCTACCTTCTTTAAGTACGACTTTATACCAACGGTTAGCACCCTGACCACCACCAACATTTACACTGCTAAACTTGGCAAAACCATCATCTAGCTCGATCCCTTCAGTGAGTTGCTTAAGGTCTTCACTCTCCACTTGTCCAAGTACTCGCACTGCATATTCACGATCGATTTCAGAGGATGGATGCATGAGTTTATTGGCTAAATCACCGTTATTAGTAAACAATAACAACCCCGAAGTGTTAAGGTCTAATCGGCCAACCATTACCCAGCGAGACTCTTTAGGCAAAAGGTCGTAAACACTCTTTCGCCCTTCTTCGTCTTTATTTGAGCAAATAACACCGGCTTGCTTATTAAGAATCAGCACCTTGGTTTCTTCTTCGCTATAACGCTCAAGGTCGATTTTTCGCCCATCGATTTTAACTCTATCGGTAATTTCACACTTGTCGCCAATACTCGCTGTTTTATTGTTAACTTCAACACGGCCTTGTTCAATTAGCCTTTCTGCCCAACGACGTGAGCCGTATCCAGCGGTAGCAATGAGTTTTTGTAGTCTTTCCATTAATAAGTAATTCCCATGGTTTCTCTAACTTCTGCCATGGTTTCTTTAGCGACGCTTCTAGCCTTTTCAGAACCTTCATGGATAATTTGTTTAATTAATTCAGGGTCGGCCTGATATTTAGCAATACGCTCTTGCATTGGCATTAACTCATCTTTTATTGCATCAATTACTGGTTGTTTACACTCAATACAGCCCATTTTCGCTTTGGTGCAACCTTCAACCACCCATTCACAAGTTGACTCATCTGAATACACCTTATGCAGTTGCCAAACTGGGCATTTATTCGGATCGCCCGGATCGGTTAGTTTCACTCGTGCGGGGTCGGTCGGCATACGCTTAACTTTGGTTGTTATTTCATCCTCAGTATCGCGTAAAGAAATGGTATTACCGTAAGATTTACTCATTTTTTGCCCATCTAAACCTGGCATCTTCGATGCTTTGGTGAGTAATGACTCTGGTTCTGGCAAAATAATTCTACCCACACCTTCAATATAGCCCGACAATCTTTCTCTATCACCCAGGGTGATATTTTGC
>QOAB01000020.1 GCA_003978285.1 Candidatus Thioglobus sp. | reverse complement strand
CTATTTTCCGCCTATCAAGTTACATTATCTGATGGCAATACAGTCTTTGTTAAATACCAATCAAACCCTAACCAACAATTAATCAATGAAGGCAGGGAATTAGCTTTATTAGGAAAAACTATTCACACACCAGCAGTGTTGGGTAGTTGTGAACATTGCTTGATATTGGAATGGATAGATATTACACATAACTCAAACATGCAGTCACAAATGGGGTTAGCGCTTGCCGAGCTTCACCAAAATACGAGTGATTATTTTGGATTTGGATTTGACAATAAAATCGGGAAAACCCCTCAACTGAATGGTGTTGATCAAAATATTGACAATTGGGCTTATTTTTATTGGCAGTACCGATTACTATACCAAATAACATTAGCCTATCGAAATACTTTAATTGGTCAAACTGACTACCAACAATTGCTTCAAATAGAAAATATTTTGCCAAACTTGTTAGACAACACAATCAAGCCTACATTACTGCATGGTGACCTATGGTCTGGCAATGTGTTAAGTGGGAAAAATCACCCTTATTTTATTGATACAGCTAGTTATTACGGTCATCGAGAAATCGATTTCTCACTAACCTTTATGTTTGGTGGATTTGATGATGATTTTTATCAAAGCTATAATAAAAGCTATCCGTTAGACAGTGGTTTTAATGCAAGAAAGCCGCTCTATATGCTTTATCACTATCTAAATCATCTCAATATTTTTGGTAGTGGCTATCACGCCAATACCATGAACTGCGTTAGCCAGTTATTAGACTAAGTTTTCCAATTAACAAAATTGGTTAATAATTGTAATCCATCGTGTTGTGATTTTTCCGGGTGGAACTGTACTGCAAACATGTTGTTCTTTGCGATAGCACAAGTAAAGTTAATACCGTAATCAGTTGATCCGACAACAACAGAATGGTCGGCTTCTTTTACGTAATAACTGTGCACACTATAAAAACGTGCATTATCATCAATATTATGCCAAAGTGGGTGTTCAATATCTTGTTTTACATTATTCCATCCCATATGTGGGATTTTAAGTTCACTTTTATCAAATTTAACCACATCTCCTGGGATTATTGACAGCCCATCAGTACCGCCATTTTCTTGAGAGTGATCAAATAAAAGCTGTAATCCTAAACAAATTCCTAAGAAAGGTTTTTCATGAGCGGCTTGTTTAATAACATCCACCAAACCATGTTCGTTGAGTGCTTGCATACAAGCGCCCATTGCGCCTTGACCAGGAAACACAACACGGTCAGCTTCGCTAATTAATTTTGCGTTATCAGTAAGAAAGACTTGATCATTAGGTGCAACGTGTTCAATGGCTTTTTGCACTGAACGCACGTTGCCCATGCCATAGTCAACAATGGCTATGGACATAATTTATAAGCTACCTTTAGTCGATGGGATGACACCAGCTTGGCGTTCATCTGGCGTGACTGCCATGCGTAACGCCCTACCGAAAGCTTTAAAGATAGTCTCAGCTTGGTGGTGAGAATTCACCCCTTTAAGGTTATCAATGTGTAAGCTAATCAAGGCGTGATTAACGAATCCTTGGAAGAATTCAGAAATTAAATCTACATCAAAAGTGCCAATCATTGCGCGTGTAAAGTTAACATTAAGTTCCAAACCAGGACGACCAGATAGATCTAACACGACACGTGACAAAGCCTCATCTAATGGCACATAAGAATGTCCATAACGAGTAAATCCTGCTTTATCTCCGACTGCTTGTGCAAATGCTTGGCCCAAAGTAATGCCGATATCTTCAACACTGTGGTGATCATCAATTTGTGTATCGCCATCACATTTAATGTTTAAATCCATTAGACCGTGACGTGCAATTTGATCCAACATGTGGTCTAAAAAAGGCACACCGGTATCGATACTTGCCTGACCAGTGCCATACAAATTTAATTCAACATCAATGTCTGTTTCGTTAGTTTTTCTTGATACTTTAATCATCTTCTTTTTGATTTTATAAATTATCTACAAGTACTCTTCAATCAAAATCTCAGCAATTTGAATGGTATTGAGTGCTGCTCCTTTGCGAATATTATCAGAAACTACCCACAAGTTTAGGCCTTTCTCGTGAGATATGTCTTCACGAATACGACTGACAAACGTATCGTCATGATTAGTTGCTTCAACAAATGGTGTGGCATAACCACCATCTTCACGCGTATCCATTACGGTAACGCCGTTTGCATTCGATAGTATTTCAGTTGCTTCAGCTGCTGTAATCTTGGTTTTAGTTTCAATATTAATGGCTTCAGAATGACCGTAAATTACCGGCACACGGACTGCTGTTGGATTAACTAAGATATTTTCATCTTCAAAAATCTTTTGCGTCTCCCACACCATTTTCATTTCTTCTTTGGTATAACCATTGTCTTGGAATACATCAATATGAGGAATCACATTAAAAGCAATTTGCTTTGGGTACACTTCAACATCAACATCAACATCACCACCGAGTAGCTTTGTTGTTTGATCAATTAGCTCAGAAATAGCCTCTTTGCCAGAACCTGATACCGCTTGATAAGTAGCTACATTAATACGCTCAATACCTACTGCATCATAAATTGGTTTAAGTGCCACTAGCATTTGAATGGTTGAACAATTAGGATTGGCGATAATATTGCGTTGCGTATAGCCTGCAATTGCGTGTGGATTAACTTCTGGCACTACCAAAGGAATGTCTTCATCGCGGCGGAAATGCGCCGTATTATCAATCACAACACAACCTGCCGCTGCCGCAATTGGTGCGTATTTTTCAGAAATGTTACCACCTGCTGAGAATAAACCAATCTGTGCTTGAGAGAAATCAAATGTGTCTAAATCTTGCACTGTCCAGCTTTTGCCTTGACAAAGTACTTTCTTACCCGCAGAGTTAGCACTCGCTAATGGATACAAATTATTAATTGGAAAATTACGCTGTTCTAAAATCGAAAGGATAGTTTCGCCCACAGCGCCTGTTGCACCAACAACGGCAATGTCATATGTCTTACTCATAAGTGTACAAATTGAAAATTATAAAATCTGGGGTATTATACTTGATTGTCAATGTCGATAAATTGATGCTTAAGATCAAATTTATCACTCAAGTGTTGGCATAAAGCTTGTACGCCATAACGTTCAGTTGCATGGTGTCCTGCTGAAATAAAAGCAATGTCATTTTCTTTTGCAATGGCTGGAATTTGCTCAGATACTTCTCCGGTTAAAAATACATCGGCATCTACTGCAATACCATGATCGATATAGCTTTGCGCCCCGCCCGTACACCAAGCAATACGTTCAAGTTGTTTATTGTCATCGCCAAACACCAATGGTGTTCTATTTAGGGCTTGTTCAACCGTTTGTGAAAAATCTGCCAACGTTGTATTGATTTCACCCTGCCACACCAGCGTATCACCAATTGGCGTTGGGTTATGAATACTAAGATTTTTTGCTAACTCAATATTGTTACCCACCTCAGTGTGTGCATCCAGCGGCAAATGGTAGGCAAACAAATTGACATTATTGGCAAGCAATTGCGCAATTCGATTGCGCTTTATACCCACAATATTAGCATCTTCATTTTTCCAAAAAAAACCATGATGGACAAACAAAGCATCCGCTTTTTCGTCAATCGCACGCTCGATCAAATCTAAATTGGCACTAACACCAGAGACGATGTTAGTAATCTCTTCACAACCTTCAATTTGTAAACCGTTTGGACAATAATCCTTAAACTGATCTACACTTAGGTAATCATCACAATAGCTTGCTAAGTCTCGACGATTAACCATAATGGTTTTTTATAATTTCGATAAATCGTGAATTTTCTTCAGCACTGCCGACAGTAACGCGCAAGCAATCAGTCAGCCCTGGTGCAGCGCTTAAATTTTTAATCAACACGCCCTGGTCTTTTAAGGCTTCAAACAATGTGTTAGCACCAGGTGCTCTAAACAAAATGAAGTTCGCCTGAGAAGGATAAACACTCAAGCCATCAATGGCGCTCAATGCTGTTGATAAACTAGAGCGCTCAGTAAGGATTGCCTTGGCATTTTTATCAATTTCGTCTTTTTCTTGCAATAAGAAATTGGCACTCACTTGAGTTAACGTGTTGATATTGTAAGGTAGTCTTAGTTTATCTAGTTCAGTCACTGTGTTTTTAGCGCCAATCAACAAACCTAAACGCAAGCCAGCAAAACCAATTTTAGAAACTGTTCTAAGCAGAACTAGATTTGGATACTTAGCAATATCCATCAAGAAGCTGTCATCTGCATAGGCGTAATAAGCCTCATCCAATACTACCATTGCCTCAGTTGAAGTGATGATTGTCTCAATAGCACCGCGATCAAACGCATTGCCAGTTGGATTGTTTGGATAGGCAATAAAAATAAGCTTAGGCTTGTGTGTTTTTATGGCTGATAACGTAGCTGATAAGTCAATCTCAAAATTATCATCTAAATTAACACCTTGATAGTTTAAGCGTGTGAACTTTGCAATCATGCCATACATAACAAAACTCGGCTCAATACTCAAAATAGTATCACCCGTTTCACAAGCCAGCGCTAAGAGTTGTATTAGCTCATCAGAACCATTACCCAACAACACGCCAAAATCGGCTGGAATATCCATCAATTCACGCAGTGTTTGCCGTAATTCGTCAGCACTAGGGTTAGGGTATCGATTAAGATCAGCATCGGCTAAATAAGCCAAATACTGGCCAATCAACTCATCTGGCAGAGGGAATGGGGATTCCATTGCATCGAGTTTAATCATATCGTCAGACGCAGGAACATGATAAGCATTGATCGCTTGAATGTCGGAACGTAGCCAATTGTTAATAAAACTCATTATTTAGGTGCTTGTCGATTAGGATGATATTGCATTTTACCTATACTCTTTGCATTTAATAGGCTTTGGTAAGTGTAGTCTAATGCACGTTTACACGCAATATTCACATCAACGCCTGATGCTAATAACGCACTGATAGTACTTGATAATGTACAACCAGAGCCGTGGTAATCACCGGGTAATTTAGTATAAGTAAAACGCTCTACACACTGAGCATGATGATACAAACGGTGTTCTATCTTGTCCTTTGATGTATCTGTCGTGGTGAGCAACACCCATTCGCAAGGCAAAGATTCAATTGCTTGCTGTTCATCATCTATTGACGATAATGCGTTTAGTTCAGCAACATTTGGCGTTAATACTGTCACCATTGGTAGTAGTTCTTGTTTAAGGCTTTTTAGTGCTTGCCCATCTAGTAATTGCTGGTTAGTGCTAGAGCTAACAATTGGATCGAGTACGATTGTTAATGCTTCGCATGTTTTTAGCAAAGAAGCAATGGTTTGAATTTGAGACTTGGATGACAACAAACCAATTTTCACCACTGAAAAATCTACGTCTTTCTTGAGATGATTAAATTGCTCAGTAATCAATTGTGCATCAACCGTTTGTGTTGATTTAACCGATTGCGTACTTTGTACCGTGAGTGTTGTAACAATGGGTAGCGGAGTTACCCCAAATTGATTAATGCTTTCAATGTCAGCACTAATCCCCGCCCCGCCACAAGGATCAAGACCCGAAAAAACTAAAACAGAGTCTAGCACGCTGAGCTACTGAGATTCTTTTTGAATCAAGTAATCCAATACCTTGAATAATCGTTTTTCACCACCTGCGTGTTTTGTATCGACCCAGTATTTACCATTCACTACAAAGGTAGGCACGCCACTGGTTTTATATTTAACCGTATTAAGCTTTGACTTATTAACTTTAATACGTACTGAAAATGACTTAAACGCATTGCTAGCCTTGGCTTTATCTACGCCATTATTAACCAACCAATTAATAAAGTCTTCATTATCAATAAGTGGGGTTTTGTATAAGTGGATGGCATCGAACAATGCACCATGAAGTCTATCCACTTCGCCTAACTGTTCAAGTACATAATAAAAAATAGCGCCATTGACCCAGCGATCAGAAAATACAGCCGGTTGTCGAATGAATGTCGCTGATTCGGGGAGTTTTTTTAACCAGTTTTCAACCAAAGGCTCAACGTTATAACAATGCGGACAGTAATACCAAAACAACTCTCGCACCTCAACCTTATCACCCGTTACCGTTTTAACTGGCTTGTCTAATACGACATAATCTTGATTAGCGGTAAAGTTAGCTAATGCAACACTGGTATAAAGAGAGATAAAACAAACAATAACAAAAGAAAGGATTTTTTTCATGATTTTCTCACCATTATTGAAGAACTTGATTGATATTATACTGCGTTAAACCGTACTCATTACGAGATTGAAAACTTTCCCATAACGCTTGATAAGTTTGTTGCTCAACTGGATGAATCAGTTTAGCACTCAACTCAGCCAATGGCGCTAAAACAAAGGCATATTTAAGAATATCATCTCTGGGTAAATTAGCTTTTTGATCAATCACATCATCATACAATACCAAATCCAAATCAATTTTTCTAGAAGAGAACTTTGGCTGAGTACGATCTCTACCCTGGGCTTGTTCAATATCACGTAATGCTTTAGCTGTTTCCTTAACGGGTAAATCAGTGCTAGCGTTCACACCCACATTGTAAAAGTCATCGCCCTCAAACCCTTCCGCGGGGCTTTGGTAAATCGATGAAATATTAATATCCGAAAAGATAGGCCTTAACGCCTCAATTGCAGCAGAAATATTCTGTCGGCGATTTTGATTAGAGCCAATGTTAATGTGGATATTAGCCATGGCTTGATCTTTCAATAATCACACCAACACCTTGTGCACCAGTGACCGCTTCACCTTTATTCAGCGTTAGTTTGACCTTTTCAACACCAAATTCATTAATAATAATTTGAGTGATTTTTTCGGCCAAGGTTTCTACTAATTGAAATTCACTGGTCTGGACAAAATCAATCAGTCGTTTTGACACCGCCTTATAATCCAAAGTTTGGTCAATATGGTCTGTTTCACTCGCCGCTTTGATATCAGCTGACATTTCAATATCGAGTACGATATCTTGTCGAATCTGCCTTTCCCAATCGTAAATACCGATCACTGTATCAATTTTTAAACCTTGTATAAATACTATATCCATGCTTAAATTAAAAGTTGAAAATTCAAAGTTGAAATTATATGTTACCAACACTCATTATTTGCGCTTATCTCATTGGATCTATTTCAGCAGCAATCATCGTTTGTAAAATTTTAAACTTGCCCGACCCCAGAACACAAGGATCTAACAATCCAGGCGCTACCAATGTGTTGCGGATTGGCGGAAAGAAAGCGGCAGCTGTTGTACTTCTCGCTGATGGTTTGAAAGGCGCTATCCCTGTACTTATCGCACATTTTTTAAGTTTAGAATTGTTTGAACTGACGCTTGTTGCTCTGGCGGCATTCTTAGGTCATGTTTATCCAATCTTTTTTGGCTTTAAAGGCGGCAAAGGCGTGGCAACGTTTATTGGCGCTTTGCTGGCACTTAATTATTTAGTCGGATTGAGTTTTGCAGTGACTTGGCTGTTTGTTGCCAAAGTATTAAAAATATCTTCACTTTCAGCACTCATTGCGACTTTATTAACCCCTGTTTATTTTTATTTAATCACTGAAAATCTTGATGCTACTTACGTGATTGGTGTGATTTGTATCTGGATTTTCTTCACCCATAGAAGTAATATTCAAAGAATATTATCGGGCGAAGAAGGGTCAATCAAGTCTTAATATTAACGCCTTTCTTTAGTAAGTAAAAAGACACTATTGCTAATATGGCAATCATAATTAATAGTACACTTACCGACGTCCAAAAGTCAGATGTACTTACCCCTAAAAATCCCAATCTAAAACTGTCTACCATATAGTAAATCGGGTTAAATTTAGAAACATCTTGCCAAAACTGCGGCAAGATAT
>QOAB01000061.1 GCA_003978285.1 Candidatus Thioglobus sp. | reverse complement strand
AACAAGCGCGAGAAAAATTGTTTGTATTGCATCAATATTTACGATGATTTAATACGCCCATATTCTACACAGTTTTGTGTATCATAACCATTTCAACTTTGTTAGTTTTCAATGACAACAAAATATATCTTTATTACCGGTGGTGTGGTTTCCTCTTTAGGTAAAGGAATCGCTTCAGCCTCTCTTGCTTCACTTTTAGAATCTCGCGGACTTAACATTACTATGCTTAAGTTGGATCCTTATATCAATGTGGATCCTGGCACCATGAGCCCATTTCAACACGGCGAAGTATTTGTGACTAATGATGGTGCTGAAACAGACCTTGATCTTGGTCATTACGAACGTTTTGTACGTATTCAGCTCGGCAAGAAGAACAACTTTACCGCAGGTCGTGTATATCAAAATGTGATTGAGCGTGAGCGTCGTGGTGATTATTTAGGTGCTACTGTCCAAATTATTCCACATATTACTAATGAGATTAAAGAGTTGATGATTGCCGGCGCTACAGGCGCTGATGTTGCTTTGGTTGAGATTGGTGGCACAGCAGGTGATATTGAGTCCTTACCATTTTTAGAGGCGATTAGACAAATGGGTCTTGAGCTTGGTCGTGAAAATACCTTGTTTATTCACCTGACGTTAGTACCTTATATTAAAGTGGCAGGTGAGTTAAAGACCAAGCCAACTCAGCACTCGGTGAAAGAGTTAAGAGGTATTGGTATTCAACCCGATATTTTAATTTGTCGATCTGAATATCCATTACCAGATGCTGAGCGTGCAAAAATTGCCTTATTTACTAATGTAGAAGAAAGTTCGGTATTTACTTCACTAGATGTTGATACTATTTATAAAGTACCACAAGCGTTACATGAACAAGGTTTAGACAATGTTGTAGTAAGAAAATTAGGCCTTAATTGTAAAGATGCAGATTTGAGCGAGTGGGCTAGCGTTGTTAGTAAACTTGAGAATCCGACACACGATGTTGATATTGCTATGGTCGGTAAGTATATGGATTTGACTGAAGCCTATAAGTCATTATCTGAATCATTGCTTCATGCTGGCGTACATACGCAAACCAAGGTTAATATTCATTATTTTGATTCTGAAGACATTGAAAAAAATGGTACTGATTGTTTAAGTGAAATGAGTGCGATATTGGTACCAGGTGGTTTTGGTAATCGTGGTGTTGAAGGCAAGATTGCAACCGTGCAATTTGCACGCGAAAATAACGTACCATATTTGGGTATTTGTTTGGGCATGCAAGTAGCGGTGATTGAATATGCCAGAAATGTGGCAGGCATGACAGATGCTAATAGTACAGAATTTGATGAAAATACACCTTATTCAGTGGTGGGTTTGATTACCGAATGGCAAGATGAAGATGGTAGTGTACAAACTCGAGATGAAGGTTCAGATTTGGGCGGAACTATGCGTTTAGGTGGTCAGGAGTGCGCACTAGTTAGAGGCACGAATGCTCGAGAAATTTATGGCAAAGATGTAATTACTGAGCGTCATCGTCATCGTTACGAGGTTAACAACCAGTTGATTGGTCAGCTTGAGGCTGCAGGCTTAACAATATCAGGTCGTTCTATTGATGGCACACTGGTAGAGATGGTTGAAATTAAAGACCATCCTTGGTTTGTTGCTTGTCAGTTTCATCCAGAATTTACTTCCAATCCACGTGATGGTCATCCATTGTTTGAAAGCTTTATCAAGGCCGCTAGTAAGGCGCATAATTTAATTCTTTCTTCATAGTGTTTGACCAGGCTATAAAGTATTGGGGAAGTAATGAATTTCCTCAGTATTTTAAACAAGCCGTTCAATCGCTCGAGCTCGGTGTCTTACCTTTAAAAGATTGTTGTAATCACAACGCGGTGATTGATCAGGCAACGATTGAGCCAATTATCTTGTCTAGCCATGAAACTAAAGATTCAGTTGAAATTAAAACAGGCGTGTTTTTTTGTGAAGTCTTGTCAGGCTGCGCTTGTAGCGACGATGCATCTCAAGCCAAAATTTTAGAAAATTCGTATTGTGAATTAACCATTAGCCTAGATAAGAATACAAAAGAAGCAAGCTACTCTAGCGCTTTTTCCGCTTCTTAATAAACTGCATTAGGCGGCGTCTCTTAACGATTTGCCTAGCATTTAATTCATTTTTATTGTCTTTAAAAGGGTTTTCGCCACTTCTATATTCCATTCTAATAGGTGTATTGGTGAGCTTTAACTCTCTAATAAATAGGTTCTTTAGGTAGCGCTCATAAGCATTTGGTACGCTTTGTAAGTGGTTACCATGGAATGTAAAGGTGGGTGGGAACACATCAGATTGGTTGACATATTTAATCTTCAAACGTCTGCCTTTAACAGGCGGTGGCTGGTGTCCTTGATTGGCCTTTTCTAATATTTTATTTAGTAATGAAGTTGGGTGTTTTTCACCTGCACTTTGAAATGCTTTTTGAATAGGGGCAAACAGCTTGCCCACGCCAGAGCCATGTAGAGCAGAGATATAATGTACGCTGGCATAATTTACAAATGAGAGTTTGACTTCAAGTTTGCGCTTAACTTCTGATTTTTGATAATCATCTAACCCGTCCCATTTATTAATGGCAATCATTAGAGCCCTACCTTTATCAGCAATCATACCGAGTAGGGTGGCATCCTGTTCAGTCACCCCTTCTCGAGCATCTAATACCAAGATAACCACGTGTGATTTTTCTAGGGCATCAATGGCTTTAATGATTGAGAATTTTTCAATCTTTTCATGGGTAGAGCGCTTACGGCGAATACCGGCAGTGTCAATCAGTGTGTATTTTTGCCCTTCACGCTCAAAAGGAATATAGATGCTATCACGGGTAGTGCCTGGCAAGTCGATCGCTAGCACGCGCTCTTCACCAAGAATGCGGTTAATCAGTGTGGACTTTCCTACATTAGGCCTACCCAGTACTGCAACAGCAATACCTTCAACATCTTCATCAGGCTCTTCATCATCTGTTACCTGAGGTAGTAGTGGTAACGTATGGTCGATTAATTCTTCAATACCTTGGCCGTGTTCAGCCGCAATTAAGATTGGTTTTCCCAAGCCTAATTCATAAAATTCTGCCGCTAGACTAAGGTCTAATCCTTCAGCTTTATTACAAACTAAAACAATCTTTTTCTTGAGTCGACGTAATCGCGCACCGATTTCTTGATCTAGGCCGATAACACCATCTCTAGCGCTAACAATAAAATAAATAACATCAGACTCTTCTAAGGCATTTAATACTTGACCTTGAATGCCGCTATCAATTTCATTGATTTCATTGGTTAAACCACCGGTATCAACAATAGTGACAAAAGTTTCGGTATCGTCATCCAGTAAAACTTCTGCATATTGGCGATCACGTGTTAAGCCCTCAAAGTCAGATACCAGGGCTTGGCGTGACTTGCTTAAGCGATTAAATAGTGTGGACTTACCTACGTTTGGGCGTCCAACTAATGAGATGATAGGTAAACCCATGATTTAAAAAGCGTTAGTTAAGATCGTTTAACTTAATTTGAATTAAAGCTCGCAACTCTGAATCAGTTGATAATTGAGCTAAGGCTAATTGGTAATGTTTTTTAGCAGAGTCAATATTATTTTTTGCCAAATGAATATCGCCTTTGGTGTGGTTGTACAAAGCACTAAATACTGAATTTTCATCAGCATCAAGGGTGGATAGTGCTTGGTCATAGCTACCTATTTGCAAATAAATAGCAGCTGATCTAAGTTTGGCCGTATGTGCAATAAATTCATTTTCAGACTTTAATAATGGCGATAAATGTTCAAGTGCTTGCTGATAATTACCAGCTGACACCGCATGTTTTGCCATCATTAATATAGATTGTTGTGTGTAACTACTGTCTGTGTAATCGCTTTGTAAAGTCGTTAATGCTAGTGAATTAGGGTTCGATACAATGGATAAGTAAGCAGAACGTGCGTTAATAGCTTGTTCGTTCTGGTAGTTGTTGTAATAGTTAAAACCCCATATGCCTGATAAACCCATGACGATACCTGCAATAATTTGAGGTCCGTTTTCTTTGAGCCATTTTTTGATTTGCTCGGCTTGTTCGTCTTCAGTTTTACCTACTTCAATGAAATTTTTCATATGATGGTTCTCTTAATTTTTAAAATATTGAATCGCATCTTCTAGACTCATAGTTTGTTGCTCACCTTGGCCTTTAAGTGGTTTAATAGCGACTTGATTGTTTTGTACTTCTTCTTCACCTAGGATTAACGCATAATCAGCATTGGCTTTATCTGCCTTTTTAAATTGCGCTTTAAAACTACCTAAAGTGATGTCATTATAAAGTATTGCCTTGGGTAATGCATGATGCAGTTGCGCGGCGATTTGCATAGATTTAAACTGTGCATTTTCACCCAGTACGACTAAATAAATAGATAAAGGTGATTTTTCTAAAGCGATATCTTGCGCTTCTAATAATAAAACTAAGCGTTCTAAGCCTAAAGCAAAACCAACTGCAGAGGTTGATTTTCCGCCCATTTTCTCTACCAAGCCATCGTAACGGCCACCAGCACAAATCGTACCTTGTGCGCCTAAGTCGGTTGTGGTCCATTCAAACACAGTGCGGTTGTAATAATCTAAACCTCTAACCAAGCGCGTGTTGATGACATAAGGAATATCTAAGCATTGTAAATATGCCTTGAATTCATCAAAGTGTTTGCTTGATTCCTCATCTAGATGATCCATGAGCTTAGGTGCAGCATTAATCAAAGATTGCATGTCTTTATTTTTACTGTCTAGAATACGCAGCGGATTTGATGATAAACGCCTTGTGGAATCTTCATCCAGTTGATCTTTATACTGGGTGAAATAATCAACTAGTATAGATCGATAGTTTGCTCTTGCCTCAACCGAGCCTAGCGTATTGATTTCTAAAGTGAGATTTTTCAAACCAAGGCTTTGCCACAGTGAATGGGTCATCGCCATTAGTTCTGCATCTATTTTGGCAGTATCAGCACCAAACACTTCAACACCCACCTGGTGGAATTGGCGGTAACGGCCTTTTTGCGGGCGCTCATGTCTAAACATAGCGCCTTGATAAAAGACTTTTTGAATGCCTTCTCTGGGTAAGTTGTGCTCAATCATCATACGCACACAGCCTGCAGTACCTTCAGGCCTTAAACTTAAACTTTCACCGTTAGATTCTTTCCAAGAGTACATTTCTTTTTCAACAATATCAGTCGCTTCACCAATTGCACGACAAAAAGTATCAGTTTTTTCGACGATGGGTGTGCGAATATTTTTAAAGCCATAAGAGATAAACAAATCAAAGATTGTTTTTTCTAGCGACAACCACAAAGCAGAGTCCTTAGGTAGTAGGTCGTTCATTCCGCGAATAGCTTGGATTTTGTTAGACATTGCTGTTATAAAAAATTAATTAGGTTATTTTACCAATAATTACAAGGCTTTACCCCGTTTAAGTCCGACCCATTTTGTAATAAATAGAAATGACAAAAAACACAAAAGTGGCAAAAAATAAGCGAATACTAATAAGTAGAAAAATATCAGCCCCAAAAAATACAAAGAGTAAGGTGTCTTCAATAATAGCGTGGGCCACCATTAAAAAATAGCACACCGATACTACCTGTTGTTTACTCATGTATTGTGCTTCTTTTAAAAGCACACCGGCACCGTAGGTAATGCCAATTAAAACACCAGTTATTAAAGCCATGATTGCACTTAGATGATGATCAAATTTTTGTAAGAAATTTAAGCCTTTGATTAAGGTGATAATAAAAATAACCAGACTAACTAAAATAATAATTTCTATTGAAAGTAGGATAGATTCATAAATTTTTTGTAATAAAAAATCAATGAAGTTTGTAGGTGTTATCGAAGTTATTTGATATAAAGCATTAGCAACCTCGTTAGGATTGTCGAACAATATTTCTGCTGGAATCATTAGCAAGGGTGTCAGCACTACAAATGCCATAACCAGTCTAAAGCTTATTGATTTTATCCAGCCAATACCCAATTTTTTCATAATGGCCGATTCAACAGGGATTGAGTGCAACACACCAAGAAATAGACCTAGCACTGTCCAATCATAGACACTTAGACCTAGAGGTGAAGCAAAGGCAATAGCAGCATACAGATTAAGAAATACACCAGATGCCAGGGCTAATGCCGCTTCTGGTGGTAAATTAAGTAAAGTAGTAAAAGGCGTAAATACTTGAGCAATAATAGGCATTAACTCAAAATACAATAATAACTCTGCTAATAAAAAATAAGGAATAACAGTACTAAGAATGATTTTGGCGGTTGAAATTGAGCTACCAATAAAGGCTCTAGTGTCAAATATCACAAATTAGAAATTCCACTTGGAACATGCCCTGTTGGCACATACTGGGAGGCAGATTGACAGTGCTTGTGCTGATCATCAAAAAAGATATCTGCACCAAACTCTTTTAAGAAAATACCTTTGTCAAGCCCACCTAAAAAGAATGACTCATCGATACGAATTCCCCATTCACGCATGGTGTGAATCACGCGTTTGTGCGAGGGGGCAGAGCGCGCTGTGACTAAGGCTGTTCTAATAGGATTATTCTCCACAGGAAAGGCGGATTGAATTTTATGTAATGATTTTAAAAAACACTTAAAAGGTCCAGCCTTAAGTTCGATGTTGGCTGATTTTTTTTCGTTTTCTTCAAAGGCCTCAATGCCTTTTTCTTGGTAGATTTTTTCTGCTTCGTCTGAAAAAATCACTGCATCACCATCAAAAGCGATGCGTAATTGCGTGTCGTGAGAATCATTTGAACCAGAGCCAACAATAGAAGCGGCAGCAAAACCTGATTCTAGTGCTTTTTGCACATCCTGATAATTGCTCGATAAAAATAAGTCCGCCTCAAAAGCACCAACTAAATTGTGCGTGCTTTCGCCACGAGTGAAGGCTGCTCGTGAGATGTTAAGACCATAATGTTCGATCGAATTAAAGATACGTAAGCCTGTATCAGCACTGTTTCGAGAGAGCAAAATGACATCAATTGGATTTTGCTTGGTATTAAGATTTAACAGTTTTTTAACCAGTGTAAATCCAACACCAGGTTTTAAAATAACCTCTTCGTTTTCCTCTTGGTGTTTGGCATAAGCCTCCACACCATGCTCTTTAAAAATTTGATGTGATTCATCTAAATCAAACAAAGCTCTTGATGAGATTGCAATGACTAGCTTCCCTTTAGCTTCTGGGTCTACAGCGTCTGCCATGATATTCCTTGATATTTACTTAAGCAGTAATCTAGCCATCTTTCGATAAAAGTATTGAGTTCCCATTGTATATCCATATCAGAGCATTTGGCTAAGAAGGGGTGATTGATGTTAAGCGTGGTTTCGTTACACACTGAAACAACCTCAAGTAGATTGGCATCAAAGTACACTTTAAATTTAATATCAGGCCGACTGATTGATCCGGCAGGGGAGTCGAGCTGATGAGTTAGAATAAAAGTAGTGGTGTAAGGTGTTTTTTCTTCCACAAACAAATGTAAATCATTTTCACCTGATTGTTTGGCAACACTATGATGAGAAATGATTGGTAACAAAGGGATGAGCCGTGATATTTTTTTAAAATTGACTTCAAATAAATCAGAAACTTGGGCGTAACTCTTTGGCTTTTGTTGGTTGTACAAATTTCTGATAATTGTTGTTTCTAAATCCATTGCGTGTTGTATTCTAATTTTCCATCATCATGTAGTCTGTAATGGTTAAATCCAATCCTAGTTTCGTTGTCAAATTGTAGTGCGGTTGATGGGCATGAAATAAGCACAACATCACCGTTATTAAATTCACTGGCTTGGTGGGCATGCCCCCACAAAACTGCCTTTATTTTAGGGTATTTATTCATCACATTGAACAGTTCGTCTGCATTTTCTAATGAGAGTGAGTCATCCCAATCTGATTGCATGGAAACGATTGGATGATGCAGAGCAACAATGTTGTATTTGGC
>QOAB01000105.1 GCA_003978285.1 Candidatus Thioglobus sp. | reverse complement strand
AGAATCTGCCTCTTTTGGGTTGGTAGCACCCATAATTTCACGATGCTTAGCCACAGCATTTTCACCTTCTAACACTTGAACCATGACTGGGCCAGACATCATAAACTCAACCAATTCGCCATAAAAAGGACGATCTTTGTGCACTGCATAGAAACCACTCGCTAAATCAGTATCTAAATGTAGCATTTTTGCCGCTACAATTTTAAAACCAGCCTGTTCAAAACGAGAATAAATTTGGCCAATAACATTTTTTGCAACTGCGTCTGGCTTGATGATTGATAAGGTACGTTCCATTCAATACTCACTATTTAACATTTAATAAAACGTCTATTTTACCAAATTTTAGGTATAAAAAAAGCACCTATAAGGTGCTTTACATTAAAAACAGTAACAATCTTAGTTGTTTACTGCTTCTTTTAATGCTTTACCTGCTTTAAAGGCAGCCACTTTAGAGGCTTTAATCTGGATAGATGCACCTGTCTGTGGGTTACGACCTGTGCGCGCTGCACGATCTCTAACAACAAAAGAACCAAAGCCTGTTAACTGTACACCGTCACCACTAGCCATAGCACCAGTAATTGCGTCTGTTGTTGCGTTTAATGCACGACCTGCATCTGCTTTAGAAAGATTTGCTGCTGATGCGATTGCATCAATTAATTCTGATTTGTTCATTTCTTCTCCTCGAAAGTTTATTATAAATACTAAATGCTAAAGGTTTACACAAGGAGGTAAAAGAATGAAAAAACTATCTAACATTAATTGCTAACCTCCAACATTCAGCCACCCCAATTATAAGGAAATATTTGAGCAATATCAACAAATTATAGAAAAAAAATCAATCTTACTTATTATTCTCTTTCATGGCTCTTTGTTTATCTCTTTGCCAGTCTTTCGCTTTAATATCTTGACGCTTATCATGGTCTTTTTTTCCTTTAGCTACCCCAATTTCAAGTTTAACCCGACCTCTTGCCCAATACAACTTAAGTGGTACAACGGTCGCACCTTTTTGGTTAATTTTGTCTTTAATTCGATTAATTTCCAAGCGGTTTAACAATAATTTTCTCGTGCGAGTCGGATCGGGGTTGACATGAGTCGATGCATTCGCCATTGGGGAGATATGTGCGCCGAATAAAAATAGTTCATTATTTTTTAAAATAACGTAACCTTCTTTGATTTGTACTTTGTTATCACGCAGGCTTTTAACTTCCCATCCTTCTAAAGAGAGTCCTGCTTCGAGGCTTTGTTCGATAAAATAGTCGTGTCGTGCTTTTTTATTAACGACTATCGTATTTGAACTTGATTTAGATTTTTTGGATTTTTTACCCATAATAGTTACCGACTGATATTACCCATGCATCATATTTCTAAAAGTGCGATTGTGCCCTATTCTTGTGAACAAATGTACCAACTGGTTAATCAGGTTAATAACTATCCTGAATTTCTCAACTGGTGTTCATCTGCCTCCATTTTAAATCAAACTGATAGCGAAATTACCGCTTCGGTGAGTATTAAAAAAAGTGCTTTTAATCAAACTTTTACCACGATTAACACGCTCACAATTAACCAGCGTATTGATATGCTACTCAAAGATGGGCCTTTTAATCATCTTAGTGGTGCTTGGATATTTACTGCATTAGGCGATAATGCTTGCAAAGTCGAGCTTGAATTAGAGTTTAACTTCTCTTCTAAGATCGTTGATGTGGCTATTGCTCCTATTTTTACTTCGATTGCCAACTCTCAACTTGATGCATTTGTCACTCGTGCAAAACAAATTTATGGCTAGTAATATTGTCCTGTTTAACAAACCGTTTGGTGTATTGTGTCAATTTAGTGGTGAGGATAAAAATCTATCTCACTATATTGACATTAAAAACATCTACCCTGCGGGACGACTGGACAAAGATTCAGAAGGCTTGGTCATTCTTACCGATGATGGAAAGCTACAACATCAAATTTCACATCCAAAATTTGATAAAGAAAAAACCTATATTGTTCAAGTTGATGGTCAGATAAGCACAAAGGCTATTGATCAGTTGTGTGGTGGTGTGACACTCAAAGATGGCCTGACTAAACCCGCTAAAGCTTTAATCATCGACGAGCCTAGCTGGATTTTAGATAGAACCCCGCCAATACGAATAAGAAAAGATATTCCCACTTCTTGGATTGAGTTAAAAATTACCGAAGGTAAAAACCGACAAGTTCGACGCATGACAGCACATGTTGGCTTCCCAACACTCAGGCTTATTCGTACTCAAATTGGCGATTGGAAACTCAATAACATTAGCCTTGGAAAGTATGAACACCTTTGAATTAGCCTTTAATGCATTAATGTGTCATAACACCATTGATAAAATTAAATTGGTTAATCAACTTCATGCGTTAAAAGAGCAGTCAACGCTTAACTATCAAAGTGAATATCTGATTTCTCCCGTTAAAAATCCAGGTAGACCGATAAAACCAAACTTAGTCAGGTTTCAATCTATCCCTAAAAGAGATAAATCTGATCTTGGCTTTATTAAAACCATTCATGCTATTTGTCATATTGAGTTTAATGCTATTAATTTAGCGCTAGATGCTGTGTATCGATTTCAACACATGCCTGATACATTCTACCAAGACTGGATTCAAGTCGCTTTTGAAGAATCACAACACTTTCAATTGCTTAATAACTACCTTGTTGAACTGGGTTATCAATATGGTGATTTTGATGCACATAATGGCCTGTGGAAAATGACCCATGAAACTGATTATGATGTACTTGCTAGAATGGCGCTGGTGCCTCGTGTACTAGAAGCCAGAGGTCTAGATGCCACGCCTAAAATTCAAAAGCGTTTCAAAAACTCTAAATTTGAAAAAATGGTGGGTATTCTACAAGTGATTTTTAATGATGAAATTGGCCATGTAAAAATTGGCAACACTTGGTTCCACAGCCTTTGCCAACAAAGGAATTTAGACCCAATGCAAACCTTTGATCAATTAATACAAAAACACATTGGCGAATCTTTACGGGGCCCGTTTAATATTGAAGCCAGAAAATTAGCCAATTTTTCCAAAAAAGAACTGGATTATCTGCAAGCACTATAATATTATTCTAGCCCAACCAACCAAGTATCAATGGTGTCGGTTAATGCCTGCGCAGCACCATTTTCTTTGTAATAGTGGTCAGCACCTTTAATGACTTTTTGTGCATTTTGCTTATTGCCAGAAATATCCATTAATGCCTTTCTAAACTCAGACAAGCGAATCACGCCTGGAAAATCTCTCTCAGCATAAACATCTAGCACTGGTTTTAGCATAATATCCAACGGAAAACGCTTAATGACTTTTTGCTTATAATCCGTTGCACCCATGCCAATACCTACATAGGCGCTAATCATGTCATCACCATATTTATCAAAATAACTCATTGACATATGCGCACCACAACCATGAGAAATTAAGATAATGTTGTCAACGCCGCGCTGTTTATAAAAATCAATGGCCGCTTCAATGCGCTCATGCGCATAAGGAAAGATGGGTACATAATCATAATAGGTTGCATTTTTATCCAGCACTGGCATTTGTACCGATAAACTATGCCAGCCTTTGTCAGCTAGCCCTACCCTTAGTGGTTTGATCGTATTAGACCAATTCGCATGATAACCACGAGAATGCAAAATAATTACCCCACCTTTAGGGGTGTCAGTCTCTGGCTCCATGTAAATACTAAAAACTTCTTTATCTTCTGCGAGCGGAAGGTATTCAACATCACCATCCATCACCGCTTCCTCGACTTCTCCTATCATGCGTGTTTCACGCTCAAAGTCTGGCTTATCATCGGTAAACTGATTAAAAGTTCTTTGCAAGAAAGAAGGGTTGAAATCGCCAACAGTAGATAATTTTGGAAATATAGGGAAATCATCCAAACTAAATAAAGCAAAACTTGCTTGTGACAACATTAAAGTTAAGGTTACTAGTATTTTATTCAACATATTCCTCTCTCAATTTTTCTAAAGCCACTTTCGCTTCAGGGTGATTATTATTACTGGCTCTGTTGAACCAATAGTAGGCTTGTTTAATGTCACCTTGATCTAAAAATAACGAAGCCAGATTAAATTGCGCATACTCATCTTCTTGTTTGGCAGCACTTAACCACCAATCATACGCCTTTTGCGTATCCTTCTCAACGCCTCTACCTTCATAATAGAGCATCGCCAACTCACTTTGGGCATAAGGCAAGCCTTGTTTTGCGGCTTTATCAAACCAAGAAAAGGCAGTTTTTTCATTTTTTGTTGTGCCTAAGGCATGTAAATAACTCAGGCCAATGTTATTCTGCGCTGCAGTATGACCAGCATCTGCAGCTTTCAACATCCATTTAAATGCGTCAGTATTACGCCCACGCTGGGAGTAATCATAACCAATTTGATACCAAGTATCGGCTGGATCACCAGCGACAACGGTTAAATTTAAGGCAAAAAAAAGGGACGCTATTAACGCCCCTCTTTTCAAACTAACGGTCAACAATTATTTAGTTGTTAAGCCCAACAATTTCCAATCATTCATACCACCACGGTAGTATTTGATCTTACTTTGCGGGTAACCCATTGTCAACAATGCGTTAATTGAAGCTGGAGACTGACCACACCATGCACCATTACAGAACAAGTATAAAGTCTTAGCGTTGTCGTAGTTTAATACACCATCCATGTCTACAACACCAAAAGTGCCTGTTAAGATATCTACAACAGCCATAGGATCTTTAGCTAACGCCTTAGAGTTAAGCTTTGTAAATGGAACGTTTACTGAGTGTGGGATAGTACCTTTCGCAACCCAACCTGGTGTACGTGCATCAACTACTAAAATTGAAGCGTCACCACCAGCAGAATCACGAGCTGCATGAATCACATCTAACTCAGTCACTGTTTCAACTGCTGCAGGCGCGAACGGTTCAGTTGGCTGAATACAAAATGGCGGACAAGGGCGTGACGTTTTGGCAAACCCAGGATCAACAAGATTTGAATTATTTGCATTACGAGATATACCCGCAACCTCCAACACACCTGAAACGATACCAACTGGCTTGCTGGCAGAAATTTCAGCTGCAAGCTTTGCTGCTGCCATATTCGCATCATTACAAGGGGTGTTAAAGTTCCAGTCTGGGCCACAAGATGTCGCCTGAGCGCCAACAGCAAATGTCGAAACAACTGCCAATAATAATAATTTAGTTTTCATAATAATCTCCTATAAATTAAAAAGGTGCTTAACCAGTAAGCACCTTTTAAATCAATTATTTAGTTGTTAAACCTAAAGATTTCCAAGCGTTCATACCACCACGGTAGTACTTAATCTTGTTTTCAGGGTAACCCATCGTCAACAATGCGTTAATTGAAGCTGGAGACTGACCACACCATGAACCATTACAGAACAAGTATAAAGTCTTAGCGCCGTCGTAGTTCAATACGCCATCCATGTCTACAACACCAAAAGTGCCTGTTAAGATATCTACAACAGCCATAGGATCTTTAGCTAACGCCTTAGAGTTAAGCTTTGTAAATGGAACGTTTACTGAGTGTGGGATAGTACCTTTCTTAACCCAACCTGGTGTACGTGCATCAACTACTAAAATTGAAGCGTCACCACCAGCAGAATCACGAGCTGCGTGAATCACATCTAGTTCAGTTACTGTGTCAACTGCTGCAGGCGCGAACGGTGCCGTTGGCTGAATACAAAATGGCGGACAAGGACGTGATGTCTTTGCAAACGCTGGATCAATTGTTGCTGCATTATCTTGGTTACGTGAAATACCTGCAACCTCCATAACACCTGAAACGATACCTACTGGCTTAGCTGTTACAGCCGTTGATGCTAATAATGCTACTGATGCAGCACTTACTACTAATGTTTGAAGTTTCATACTTCTCTCCTCTTTATTTATAAAAATAACTCATTATTGAGTTTTGTTGTTAACTCCCCCAAGAAGCGGAACTAAGAATTCTTTGTTTATTAATCGCAGCTTGGCTCTTCTTCCAAATTGTGATTAGCGAAAAAGTCCATAACACACTCTTCTTTTTCGTCGTCTTCTTTACCGTCACAAAAATCTTGTGCACCATCACGAATAACTTGTTTTTGTGCTTCTGTCGCATTAGCACCTAGTACTGGAATATTGGCGAACACATTAATACTTAATAAAAATCCAAATAATATTGCTAGTTTTTTCACTACTTCTCCTTATTTTTATTGACCAAAAATTACAGTTATACCATCACTATCAATGATTACAAGTTTTTTATGAACTATTTGAATATAATGATATGCTAATAATCAAGTGTTCATTATGAACAATATCAAAAAAAAAACCAGCCCTTACTTAACTTAGTTCAATTCATCCATTGCTTGGTTGGCAAGGAAATCTGCCATTTCGTTACCTTCATCACCACTATGGCCTTTAATCCAATGCCAGTGCACATTGTGCTTTTCATTTGCCTTGTCAAGCTGTTGCCATAGATCAACATTTTTCACCGGTTTTTTATTGGCAGTCTTCCAAGCTCTTAACTTCCAGCCTTTGATCCACTCGTTAATGCCACTCATGACATATTTAGAATCGGTATATAAATCGATATCAATCGTACTTGACTTGATGGCTTCTAACGCTTTGATAGCTGCTGTTAACTCCATGCGATTATTGGTGGTGTCTTTTGCACTGCCTTTGAGTTTTTTGTCATGGTCGCCATATCTGAGCCACACACCCCAACCACCAATACCAGGATTACCTCGACAACCGCCATCAGTATAAATAATTATTTTATTCATCAATGTTAATTTGTAGCCAGTACTCAAGTAATGCCAAATGCCAAAGTCGGGATCCGTTCAATGCTGTCATATATTGCTCTGGCTGATTAATCACTTTTTGTACAAAATCTTGATTATAAACACCTCGATTAACACACTGAGTGGAATTCAAAATATCAGCCATAAAGTCTAGAAACTCACCACGTACATATTTAAGTGCCGGCATGGGGAAATAGCCTTTCTTGCGATCAATCACACTGTCGGGCAATAAACCACGGGAAATTTGTTTAAGTGGGTGCTTACCCTCTTCACTCATCTTTAAACTAGGTGAAATGCTCAGTGCATGCTCTACCAATTGATAATCCATAAATGGTACACGGGCTTCCAAACCCCAAGCCATGGTCATGTTATCGACGCGTTTAACAGGGTCATCCACCACTAAGCGGGTAATATCAGTACGAAAAACCTTATCCATAAACTCATCAGCATTGGCTTTGGCAAACTCTTTATTTAACCAAGCTTCGGTATGGTTGCCAGAGTGATACTGTTGATTAACGGTTTGTAAATACTCTTCATAGGGTCGATCCACATAATGTTTAGCAAAGCGCTCTACCTCGGTGCCTGATTCGGCTTGCATGCGTGGATACCAAAAATACCCCGCAAAGGCTTCGTCAGCGCCTTGCCCTGATAACACTACTTTAATCTGTTTGGATACTTGCTCTGAGAGTAGGTAAAAAGCCACCGCATCTTGACCCACCATTGGCTCTGCCATATTAGCCACTGCCTCACCCAAACGTGGCAATACTTGCGAATTGCTCACCACGTATTTTTCATGTGTAGTGTTAAATTTTTTAACAATTTGATCGGAATATTCAAACTCAGACCCCGCCTCATCATCAATGTCTTCAAATCCTATCGAAAAAGTGCGAATGTCTTGGTGCCCTGCCTCATGCAGCAAGCCCACCAATAGTGAAGAATCTAAACCACCTGATAACAATACGCCAATTGGTACATCAGCAGCATTCATTCTTTTAAGTACGGCTTTGGTTAGTAATTCATGCGTGCGTTCAATATGTTCATCATCACTCAAATCGGATCTTTGCGCCCTAGGTTGCCAATAAGTTTTTTCTACCACTTTGCCTTTAGCATCAATCGTCAAGGTGGTGGCTGGTTTGATTTTATTCACTCCATTTAAAATTGTATTAGGCGCGGGTACCACGCCATGTAAAG
>QOAB01000060.1 GCA_003978285.1 Candidatus Thioglobus sp. | reverse complement strand
GCTGGATAGATTGCAGCTAAAATAACCAAAACAAAGGCGCCAACTGCTACCTTAATCACATCACTTAAATGAATCTCAGAAGGGAAGCGGTTAATATAAAAAATATCCTTAGGGAAAAATTGAAAACCCAATAGTGATTCGATACCACTCACCACAGACTCAATATTGAGCGATAGTAAAATTCCTAAAATAACACCCAAGGTAATACCGACAATACCAATGGTGATGCCTTGGTAAAAGAACAGTTTGACAATGCGTTTGGGTGTCATGCCAATGGTTTTAAGGATGGCAATATCCGCTTTTTTATCGGTGACCACCATGACCATCATTGAGACAATGTTAAAAGCAGCAACCGCAATAATGAGTGATAAGATAATGCCAATCATTTGTTTTTCGAGATTCAGTGCTTTGATAAAATTGGCTTTTTTCTGTGTCCAATCTGTACCATAATAACGATCATTACCCAGCTTTTTAACAACTTGATTGGTGATTCTTCTGGCCTCGAATAAGTCATCTACTTTGAGTCTAATGCCAGAAACCAAGCTTTTCATGTTGTACAACTTCTGAGCTTGGTTAAGATGAATAAAGGCTAGATTATTATCGTATTCATTAATGCCAGCATCAAAGATACCACCCAAGGTAAAGCGTTTAAACCTAGGTTGTATGCCAATAATGCTATTTGAAATCTCAGGCGTTAGCAGTGTTATCTTATCACCAACATTAACGCCGAGTTTCAGGGCTAAGCCAGAACCGATTAAGATATTAGCACCAACCAAATCAGCATTGCCACTTTTAATATTGTCGAGTAAGATTGAAGTGTTTTTTTCTAAATGGGGGTCGACGCCTCGCACGCTAACACCTTGCGATCTGCCATTAATACTTAGTAGACCATAGCGTTCAATATAAGGCGATGATTCAAGCACATGCGGATTTTGGTTGATAGACAGTCTAAGTGTTTGCCAATCAGTTAACGTGCCGCTATATTCGTTAATGGTTGAGTGTGAAATCGCACTTAATACTCGGTCTCTAAGTTCCTTATGAAAGCCGTTCATGACTGATAACACAGTGATAAGTGTCATCACACTTAGAATTAACCCAACCATAGAGACGCCAGAAATAAAAGAAACAAAGCCTTTTTTACGATTGGAACGCAAATATTGGTTAGAAATACTAAATTCAACACTCATAGTGCTGATATTTTGTCATAATTAGCGTTTTAAAGGTAGGAATAACTCCTTAGAGATCTTTGCATAAATATGAATAACCATCAAAACACCATCTTTCATCAACTTGGAAATTTTTTAAAAACACCCTTAGCTCTGATAGGAGTGGATTTAAAAAATTACCAAGCTAACAAAACCCGTTATTTTGTTAATCATCCCTATTTATGCAAAGGTCTCATTTAGTAATGAATCTAAACAATCGAGGGCTTGTTAATTATTTACTGTTACCAGTCTCAGGTATTTTTTATCTTTTATCTCGTATTAGAAAATTCTTTTATCAAGTAAAGCTACTAACCACCTACGATTTCAACGTAGACGTGATTGTGGTCGGTAATATCACCGTTGGCGGTAGTGGAAAGACCCCTATCGTTATTGCATTGGTGAATTATTTTAAGCAACAAGGGAAGCGAGTGGGGGTGGTTTCCCGTGGTTATGGCGGCACACATCAGCAAGGCAGCTTATTGGTTGACCAAAATACAGAAGTTAGCATTTCAGGTGATGAACCATCGCTAATTGCTACACAAACTCAAGTGCCGGTAATGGTGAACAAGGATCGTGTTCAAGCGGTTAAAGATTTAATTATTAATCATAATGTCGATCTTGTTATTAGTGATGATGGTCTGCAACACTACGCCATGGGTAGGCAAATTGAAATTGCTGTAGTCGATGGTAAACGACGTTTTGGCAATGGTTTCTTCTTGCCGTCGGGTCCACTTAGGGAGTCAGAATCAAGGTTAAAAACCGTTGATTTTGTTATTAACAATGGTGCAGAGCATGTGGGGGAAATCACTTCAACATTGAAACCCCTGATGTTCGTCAATGTAGCCACTAATGAAGAGCGACCACTAGACTTTTTTAATCAAAAAACTTGTCATGCAGTGGCAGGCATTGGCTATCCGCAACGATTTTTTGATGCTTTGACACAATTGGGTATTAAGGTAGAAACGCATGCCTTTACTGACCATCATGCCTTTACCCAGACAGATCTTGCTTTTGATGACCGTTATCCTATTCTTATGACTGCCAAGGATTGTGTAAAATGTAGGGAGTTCGCAACAGATCAAACGTGGTACTTGCATGTTGAAGCTGAATTAAGCGACGATTTTTTGACTGAATTAACAAATAAATTATGATTGATGAAGCCTTACTCAAATTGCTAGTTTGCCCACAAAGCAAAGCGCCACTCAAACAAGTGGGCGATGAACTGGTTTGTGAAGCTAGCGGTTTGGCTTATCCTATTAATGATGGCATCCCTGTTTTACTGATTGAAGAGGCGCGAAAAATAAGCTGATGGATTTTTCCGTTATCATTCCTGCACGGTATGCATCCACCCGCTTGAACGCAAAATTATTGCAAGACATTCACGGCAAGCCATTGATTCAACACACCTATGAAAATGCCGTGAAGAGTGGCGCCTCTCGTGTGATTATCGCCACAGACGACACACGCATTGAAACTATTGCTAATGATTTTGGTGCCACCACATGCATGACGGGTGATCACCATACGTCAGGCACTTCACGCATTGCAGAAGTGTTAGATAAATTATCGATTAATGATGATGAGATTATTGTCAATGTCCAGGGTGATGAGCCGATGTTGGGTGCCAGCGTGATTGAACAAGTCGCTAATAATTTAGCCAAGAGCGAGATGAAAATGGCGACTTTGTGTGAAAACGTGATTGATAAAATACAATACCTAGATCCAAACTGCGTCAAGGTCGTATTTGATAAGTTTGGCAAGGCATTGTATTTTTCACGCTCACCCATTCCCGCCTTTAGAGAAGAAGCTGATTTTGATGTGTCTTTATGTTTTAAACATATTGGTATTTATGCGTATCGATCAGGCTTTGTTAAGCAGTATCTAACTATGAATAGTTCAGCCTACGAACAAGTGGAAAAATTAGAACAGTTAACTGTACTAAATGAAGGATTTGATATCCATGTAGCGCCAGCTTGTGAGGCAACAGGGTTTGGTGTAGACACAATTGAAGATTTAGCGAAAGTAAGAGAGGCGTTGCAGTGATTATCGACGGTAAACAAATTGCAAAAAAAATAAAAATCAGTATTGCTGAACAAGTGGCTAAGCTTGATCGCAAGCCTGGCTTAGCAGTTGTCTTGGTAGGCGATGATCCAGCTTCAGCAGTGTATGTGCGTAATAAAGACAACGCTTGTAAGGAAGTTGGTTTTTATTCTGTGAAAATTAATAAATCGGCAGATATTACCCAAGCAGCGTTATTATCCGAAGTTGAACGCCTTAACAAGGATGACAAAATTGACGGTATTTTGGTACAGTTGCCATTACCGAGTCATTTAGATGCTAATCAGGTGATTGAGGCGATTAATCCTAATAAGGATGTTGACGGCTTCCACAGTGAGAATGTTGGCAAACTGATGCAAAATAAGCCGTATTTACGCCCATGCACACCCAAAGGGGTAATGACAATGCTAGCAACCATAGGCGTTGATCTAGTGAGCAAGAATTGCGTGGTGGTAGGCGCATCAAATATTGTTGGCCGTCCAATGGCAATGGAGCTTTTAAATGCACGTGCGACCGTCACTATTTGTAACAGCAAAACCCAAGATTTATCCAGTAAAGTTAAACAAGCCGATGTTGTGGTAGTGGCGGTTGGCAGACCAAAAATGATTAAAGGTGATTGGATCAAAGATGGTGCAATCGTGATTGATGTCGGTATTAGCCGTTTAGACGATGGCAGTTTGTCTGGTGACGTAGATTTTGATTCAGTGCAAGATAAAGCCGCATGGATTACACCAGTACCGGGCGGTGTTGGGCCAATGACCATTGCCACTTTATTAGAAAATACATTAACCGCCTATATGGCAAGAGAGCAAAAATGAAAATCTTAATTAAAGCAATGAGAGAAGGATTAGGTCGATTGATTGTATTAATTGACTGGGTTTTTTCTCCTAAAAAAATCAAGCGCAGCGAATCGGAACAAGCTGAAGTTAAAAAGCAAGTTAAATCCTTGAAGTTGTATCAATTTTACGCTTGCCCATTCTGCATTAAAACGCGCCGCACCATTAAGCGTCTTAACTTACCAATGGAAACGCGTAATGCTCAAGCCGGCCAGTTCCGTGCTGAACTATTAGCAGGTGGTGGCGAGGTTAAAGTGCCTTGTTTGAGAGTTAAAGAGGGTGGTGATATTACTTGGATGTACGAATCATCTGACATTATGGCTTATTTGGATAAGCGTTTTGGCTAGTGATTTATATTGAAGGTGGTACAAAATCTCAACGACAATTAGGCAAAAACCTTTATTACTTCTGCTCTCAAGCACTTTCTATTAAAAAACCAGTCGATATAGACTTAAGAATTCAAGATGTGGATCATGCTGAGGCGTGGACAGACCATGAAGGTGAAGGTAAGTTTTATATCGATATCGAAAAAGATTTAACAGCAAACCAATTTATTACTGCTTTTTGCCACGAGATGGTTCATGTGATCCAGCATCTGCGTGACAAACCCATTAGTGAAGAAGAAGCTTATCAGCTAGAAGTCGGATTAGCAGAGCAGTTTAAATCACTTAACAAAAGTTAAGGCAAAAAGTCTTTTAGTTTTTCGATACTTTCGTTTAATTCAGCTTGAGAGCTAGCCGTGATATTAATATGCCCCAACTTACGATCGGCACGTTCTGTTTTGTCGTATAAATGCAGGTGCGTATTAGGCATGTTGAGTGCGATGTTGGTTGGCCCAGTTTTACCAATGATATTAACCATTGCACTAAAGTTGTGAATTGGTGTGGTGTCGCCAAGTGGCATGCCTGTGATTGCACGTACATGATTTTCAAACTGAGAAGTGTTAGCGCCTCCAATACTCCAATGGCCAGAGTTATGAACGCGAGGTGCCATTTCATTCACCACTAAGCCGTCTTCAGTTTCAAACAACTCAATGGTTAATACACCCACATGATCCATCTCATCGAGTAAGGTTTGCATGTAGTGTTCAGCTGTTGTTTGTACTGCTGGGTCGATATCTTGAGCTGGCGCAATAGTAAGTCTTAAGATGCCATTGTGATGCGTATTTTCAACCAATGGATAGTAACGGTGGTCGTTATCAATACCGCGCACTGCAATCAGTGAAAGTTCGCGCTTGAAATTAACAAACCCTTCCAGAATTGATTCAACGCCGCTCATACTTTGCCAAGCTTCAGTGATTTGGCTCTCGTCTCGCATTAAAAACTGACCTTTGCCATCATAACCTTCAGTTGCTGTTTTTAAAATAGCAGGCAGGCCAATTTGTTCTACAGCAGCTTTTAAATCAGCTTCAGAATTCACCATCTGATACGGCGCACAAGGAATCTTTAATTGGTCAAATAAAGCTTTTTCACGACCACGATGTTGCGTGGTGAATAGTGATTTTTCGCCAGGGTAGACTACAACATTCTTACTAATTTCTTTAACGATATCCACATTAGTATTCTCGCTTTCATAAGTAATCACATCTGCAAAAGCAACCAAAGATTCAATATTGTCTGCGTTATCTTCAAGCGCAAACATATGGCCTAAAAGCGCAGAAGGTTCATCAGTAGAATTACCTGAAAACCCAAATTGGTGATTCAAAGGATAGCCAGAAATTGCTAGCATTCTGCCGAGTTGGCCCGCGCCTAAAACACCTATTTTCATTTAGTTAGCAGGGTTAGGATTATCTAAAACGTCTTGGGTTTGTTTGGCTCTAAATGCGGCTACTTTTTCGCGAATAGCTTCATCTTCATTGGCAATAATTTGTGCTGCCAAAATACCGGCATTTTTAGCGCCCGCTTCACCAATAGCAAGCGTGCCAACAGGAATACCACCTGGCATTTGTGCAATAGACAGGAGTGAATCTTGTCCGCTTAGTGCACGTGATTGAATTGGCACACCAAGTACTGGCACAATCGTTTTAGCGGCAACCATTCCCGGTAAATGTGCCGCACCACCCGCACCAGCAATAATAACTTTAAGACCGCGCTCACTTGCAGTGGCTGCGTATTCAAACATGAGATCAGGCGTGCGATGTGCAGACACCACTTGAACTTCGTGAGGCACACCAAATTCTTCAAGCATTTCTACTGCATGCTTCATGGTTGGCCAATCAGATTTTGACCCCATAATTACACCGACTAAAGTTGTCATTAGAACCCCTTACTAAAAGCTAATATGTTTGAATTATACTCAAATCATCATCATGTAGATAAAAAGAGGCGTACTATGGAAGTGAGGTAGTTTTATAAATAAAAAAAAGGAGGTTGTTATGAGTCTAACATTAATGCGCCCATTTGCTGAAATGGATGAAATGTTTGAGCATTTTGACCACCCTTTAGGTGAGTTTGAGAAGGGTGATTGGATGCCTGCAGTTGATATTGAAGAGGATGATAAGTCTTACATGGTTAGGGCTGAGTTACCTGGTGTACATAAGGATGATGTACATGTCACCATTGAAAACAACGTGTTAACCATTAAAGGTGAGAAAAAAGTTGAAATTGAAGACACAAAAAGACACCGTGTGGAACGTTCATATGGTTTTTTCGTTAGAAGTTTTACTTTACCTCAAACCGTTAAAACAACCAATATCAAGGCTGAATTTGTTGATGGTGTTTTAAGCTTAACTATTACTAAAGTAGCCAAAGCTACACCTAAGCAAATTGAGGTTAAGATTAAGTAAATTTATTGCTGCGTCTTGGGGGTAAAAAAGAGTAAATATAGCCAAGCCCCAAGGCCAGCAAGGAATATGTCTTTTTGCGCATCCCAGATGTCACCTTGTGACCCTAAAAATGCATCAGAGGCCTCGTTGCCTTGGTTGTACCAGGCATACATCCATTCGATTACTTCGTATAGTCCACCAAAGCCAAAGAAGATGAGCACGATTAGCAAGTGTTTGTAAACTGTATTTTTATAGTTCACCTGAGATTTAAGTATTTCTATTAAAGGTAGAGCAAGTAAGAATCCGAAAGAAAAATGCACTAAGCGATCATAATGATTGCGTTCAATGCCGAGCATGTCACTTACCCAGTCCCCTGCTGGCACTAGTGCATAGGTGTAATGTGCACCTACTGTTTGTAATAAACAGAATATAAATATTAAAAAATAAGCATTGTTTGAGAAAGGTTCTTTTTTATAAGATGCAATCAAATAAATAGCACCAAGGAACATAATGACATTTTCAACCACCCATGTCGTTCTGTCGAATACATCAAATGCAAGATAAACCCATGTGACCAGAAAAATAACTACTAGTGTTCTTACAAAGCTGTTTGATTGAGCGTCCATAAATATAGTTTAATTATGATTATAAATTTAGTTTAAATGATGTGTCTAAAAAAGGCAAGTGCCCAGTGTGTAGTATTCGAATCGGAATCTGTTGGAGTTGGTACCATTCATTAATCTCAATAGGAACTAATGTATCTCGATCACCTAAGATGACTTGAGTTGGTACATTTAGCTGTGTAAATTCATGGGTTAAATCAGTACTGAGTAAAATCTCCAATCCTTGATTAAGTGCTTTTGCTGATGCAGGAAATTTATCAATTAATTGATTGAGTGTTTTTAAATGTGTTTTATCTTGAGTTTGCAAGCTAACAAAACGTTTCAAACCTTTTGACAAGTTAATTTCTAGCGCATCAGAGAATTGACGAAAATTGTTCTCATCAATACCGTAAGGCCAGTCGTTAGTCTGTACAAAGTTTGGTGTTGAAGCAACCAAAATTAGTTTGGATATTTTAATTTTGGTGGCGATATTGATTGCCAAAAGTCCGCCTAATGACCAGCCGAGTATGATTGGATTATTTGGCAATATTTTAACAA
>QOAB01000096.1 GCA_003978285.1 Candidatus Thioglobus sp. | reverse complement strand
GGCGAATTTAGTCGCCGACTTTTAAGCAGGAGAAAGACGTGGAAGGTAAAGAATTATTTTTGATGGTTGAGGCAATTTCTAATGAGAAAAACATCTCGCAAGAGGATGTGCTCGAGTCTTTAGAAGAGGCATTAGCAGTTGCAACAAAGAAACGCAACAATATTGATGCGCATGTTGAAATTGACAGAAAAACCGGTGAGTTTAATACCTTTAGACAGTGGATGGTTATTGATGACGGTGAAAACTTTGTGGATGATGATGGCACTGAGTTTGATACAGAATTACACATTCATGCTAAAGATGCAGATGGTGTAGCAGTTGACGATTTTGTACGCGAGCCAATGGAAACTGAAGCCTTTGGCCGTATTGCTGCTCAAATCGTAAAACAAGTAATTATCCAAAAAGTACGTGAAGCGGAAAGAGAAGTGATTGTTGAAGACTACACAAAGCGTGTGGGCGAGGTGATTATGGTAACCGTTAAACGTGTTGATCGAGGCAATGCCTATGTTGATATGGGTGGTGTTGATGGCATGATTTCTAAATTTGACCTAATTCCAAATGAATCAGTACGTAAGAATGATCGTCTAAGAGCCTATATTAAAGAGGTAAAGTCAAGCCCACGTGGTGCGCAAATTTTCTTGAGCCGTACGGTGCCTGAGATGATGATCGAGTTATTCGAGATGGAAGTGCCAGAGATTTCTGAAGGCGTGATTGAGATTATGGGCGGTGCCAGAGATCCTGGTTTGCGTTCAAAATTAGCCGTTAGAGCAAAAGATAAACGTCTTGATCCAATCGGTTCTTGTATTGGTATGCGCGGCGCACGCGTGCAAGCGGTATCAAATGAGCTTAATGGCGAGCGTGTTGATATCATTCTTTGGGATGAGGATCCTGCACAGTTTGTGATCAATGCGATGGCGCCTTCCGAGGTAAGTGCTATCATCGTCGATGAAGACAAAAATTCAATGGACATTGCGGTTGAAGATGATCAGTTGGCATTAGCCATTGGTCGTGGTGGTCAAAATATTAAATTAGCTTCACGCTTAACGGGTTGGAAGCTTAATGTTATGTCCGTTGGTGAGGCAGATGACAAACAAGCAGAAGAAAATCAAAAGACCAGTGAGAAATTAGCTGAGAAGTTAGGGGTTGATTCTGAAGTAGCCGGCGTGTTGATTGACGAAGGTTTTGGTAGTATTGACGAAGTTGCTGATGCAGATGCATCCAGTTTAGAAAGTATTGAAGAGTTTGATTCGTCTATGGTTGAGGAATTACAGGAGCGTGCTTCTGATGCGCAGCTAGTACAAGCATTAGGTGATGCAGAATCTTCTGAAGTGTTGATGAGTGTTGAAGGCGTTAGTGAAGACTTGGCGCAAGCACTAATTGAATCAGATATTGCAACCGTAGATGACCTAGCAGAATTGTCAATCGATGAATTATTAGACATTCAAGATATGGCAACTGAAGTGGCATCGGCTGTTATTATGACCGCACGAGAAAACGAAGGATGGTTTGATTAATTAAGTAAAGATAAGAAAGACTTAATTAAAAACAAATAAAAAACAATAGGCAAGCATTATGGCACACACAGTTCAAACGTTATCTAAATTACTGAAAAAGACTCCAGATGAGGTCATTACGATTCTAGCAAATGCGGGCGTCGATGGCAAGACTGTAGATTCTGATATCTCAGCTGAGGAACGTAAAATTTTGATGGGTAGTTTGTCTAAACGCTCAACCAACAAGTCTAGCATGTCAGTTTCTTCACGCAAGCCTAGTACCAAATCAAGCGTAAATACTGGTGGCATTAAAGTCCAGGTTAAGAAAAAGCGTGTTAATAAAGTGGCGGTTCAAGAGGTTGACTCTGTTGATGATGAGGCTGCGCTTAAAGCACAAGCTGCACTAGATTCAGGTCGTGATGCGGATGAAAAATTATTAGCACAAGATGCTAAGCGTCAAGAAATGACCCGTTTGCAAAAAGAACAGCAAGAGGCTGTTAAACAAAAAGTACAAGAAGAAGCTAAAAAACCCACAGCTCCTGCAGAAGACAAAAAACCAAAACGTTTACACAAAGCCCCAAGTAACAATGGGCGTCGACAGCTGCACGTGGCTAGACACAATCCAAACCGTAAACTGAAGAAAAAAGACAGAACGCGCTTAAGCCAAAAAACTCAAGAAGAACAGGCACAGCATGGCTTCCAAAAGCCAGTTGAAAAAGTTATTCATGAAGTGGCGGTGCCTGACAATATTAAAGTAACAGACCTTGCGCAGAAAATGACGACCAAAGTCGGAGAGGTGCTTAAAGTATTAATGGGCATGGGCGTGATGGTGACACTCAATGATGTGATCGACCAAGATACTGCATTACTAGTGGTTGAAGAAATGGGTCATAAGGGTGTTGCTAGTAAGGAAGAAACCATTGAAGACACGTTGATTGAGCAATCAAAACCAACCGGTGATGAGAGCTTTAGACCACCAGTGGTAACCATTATGGGCCATGTTGATCATGGTAAAACTTCATTGTTAGACTATATTCGTAAAGCCAAAGTCGCTGATGGTGAAGCAGGTGGTATTACCCAGCACATTGGCGCTTACCAAGTTCAAGTAAACGACGGCTTTATTACCTTTATTGATACACCGGGACATGCAGCGTTCTCAAAAATGCGTTCTCGTGGTGCAAATTCAACTGACATTGTTATTCTAGTTGTGGCTGCTGATGATGGTGTAATGCCTCAAACAATTGAATCAATCAAGCATGCTCAAACTGCCGATGTACCCATCATTGTAGCAATCAATAAAATTGACAAAGAGGGCGCGGATCTTGATAAGATCAAACAAGTGCTTTCAACGCATGATGTGATTTCTGAAGACTGGGGTGGTGATGTAATGATGGTGCCAGTGTCAGCTCATACGGGCGAAGGCATTGATGCTTTATTAGATGCCATTACATTAACAGCTGAGGTCTTAGAATTTTCAGCAGTGGTTAAAGGCCCAGCACAGGGCACTGTGCTAGAAGCACGACTTGAAAAAGGTCGTGGCAAAGTAACAACCATCTTAGTGCAATCAGGCACCTTGAAAAAAGGTGACATCATGATTGCCGGTTTAGAATACGGAAAAGTTAAGCAAATTGTTAACGATCAAGGCAAAGTATTAAAAGAGGCCGGTCCATCGACACCTGTTGAAGTATTAGGTTTGTCAGGCATACCAAATGCCGGCGATGAAGTATTAGTAGTAGAGTCTGAGCGTAAGGCTCGTGAAGTCGCTAGCTTTAGAAAAACACGTGATCGTGAAGTTGAGTTGCAAAACCAGCAAGCATCGAAAATGGAAAACTTCTTACAAAAAATGGAAGAAGGCGATGTTTCTACGGTTAACGTATTACTGAAATCTGATGTACGAGGATCAGCACAAGCATTGGTAGGGGCCTTAGAAGAACTATCAACCGATGAAGTACGTGTTAAAGTCGTGTCTAGTGGTGTGGGTGGCATTAACAATACAGATATTAACTTGGCGGCTACTTCAAGTGCGTTAGTGCTTGGTTTTAATGTGCGTGCCGATGCAGTAGCGCGTAGGACTGCTGATAATGAAGGTGTGCGTATTGAATACTATTCAATTATCTATAATTTAATTGATGATGTAAAAGCCATCATGAGTGGTTTATTAAGCCCTGCGTTAAGTGAAAATATTATTGGTATTGCTAATGTGAAAGATGTATTTAAATCTCAGAAGCTAGGCGATATTGCTGGTTGTATGGTTGAAGAAGGTGTGGTTAGAAAAGATTCACCAATTCGCGTACTGCGCGACAGTGTGGTTGTTTTTGAAGGCGAGCTAGAATCTCTAAGACGTTTCAAAGACGATGTTAAAGAAGTTAAGTCAGGTACTGAATGTGGTATCGGGGTAGCAGGTTATAACGATGTCCAGCCAGGCGATCAAATCGAAGTATTTGAACGTATTGAAACTGCACGTAGTTTATAAAAATATCCCTTAGTTAATGGCAGAGCAACCTTCCTACCGAGTCGAACGTGTTAATGAGCTAATTCGTCGTGAGTTAGTGACACTCTTAAAAAACGAAACCAAAGATCCGAGACTCCAATCAGTGAGTGTGACCGATGTCTTGACCAGTCGTGATTTGAGTAGCGCCAAGGTGTTTTATACCGTGCCAGAATCTGATCAAGCAACGGTTGAAGTCTTGTTAAACAAAGCCAGTGGTTTTTTCCGTTCGCGTTTGTCAAAAACACTAGATCTGCGTCATACACCAGCATTAAAGTTTATCTTTGATCCTGCACCAAATACCGGTGCTAGAATCGAAGATTTGTTGTCTAAACTTTAACACGTTGCCAGATGTCTAGGCGCAACCCAAAAGGCAGAGAGATTAATGGTATTGTCTTACTTGATAAAGACACTGGCCTAAGCTCGAACGCCGCTCTACAAAAAGTCAAACGATTGTTCTTTGCTAAGAAAGCTGGGCATACCGGCGCCCTAGATCCACTGGCCAGTGGTATCTTGCCAATCTGCTTAGGGCAAGCTACTAAGGTGGCAGGTTTTTTGCTGGCCGATGATAAGCGTTATTTTGTCCGTGGTCAGTTGGGGCAGATTACTGATACTGCTGACGCTGAAGGCGAGGTTATTAAAATCCAACCTTTTGAACACTTGACCGATGAAGAAATTCGCATAGCTGTTAATCATTTTGTTGGAGATATTGAGCAAGTGCCACCGATGTACTCAGCACTTAAGAAAGACGGACAACCTCTATATAAGTTAGCCAGACAAGGTATTGAAATCGACAGACCGGCACGCCCAGTCACCATTCACAACATTGATTATCTGGGTTATGAAAGTGGTATCTTAAGCTTAGAAGTGTCGTGCTCTAAAGGCACTTACATTCGCACTTTAATTGAAGATATTGGCAAGCAACTTGGTTGTGGTGCGCACGTGATTGAGCTTAGGCGTACCGGTTTTGCACATATTGATATAACTCAGACGATTAAGTTTTCAGATTTAGAATTACTAGCCACGGACGATTATCAGGCCTTAGATAAGAAAATATTTGCCACACAAGACATGTTGCCAAACATTGATAGCCTTTACCTAGATGAACAACAAACAATCGATATTAAATACGGCAGATCTATCACTTCGAACGAGCAAGACCCGTTCGAAGTCATTAAACTGTTTGACAACCACAAACAGTTTTTAGGTATTGGCGAGCCGGATGAAGACGGTAGCATTAAACCCAAGCGATTATTCATTTAAGAATTGACTATAATTTAGAGTATGAATACTGGGAAGAATAAAAAGAATGCATTAGTGGGTTATTATTTTGATGACAACTTAATGCGTAGTGTTAAGGGTGATAAAAGCCTACGTGATAGTGTCTATAATCGCGAACGCACCTTAAATTTAGTAGACGAAAACATTGATGATCTACTAGAAGTTATCCTATTTTTATTGTTGTCTACGGGTGTGTATCGCATTGTGATTGGGCTTAACAATGGTGAAATTAAAACCTCATCGGTGTTTGATCCATTTAACGTTGAAGTGCATTTAGCTGAAGATTTACTGGTGTCAGATTACGTTTTTAATCATTTTGGTATGATTGCTCTGGATGAAAAAGAAGCATTGATTAAACGCTATTACCAAATGCTTGAGCACGATCATGCATTTGAATATTTATCAGAGGAGTGGCAAGATGCATTCCACACGCGTAATGAAAGCATGAAGCAACTCACAGACGAAGACGAGCTTAGATACATCATCGAACACATTCCTGCTTTACGGAATTTAGAAGGTTATTACTTACGTTCAGCGGTAATTAATTTATTTAACTCAACGATTTCTATGTCGTTTAACTGTGATGGTACGCAGATTATGTCGCACAAGAAATTTAGAGAGTTTATTGAAGATTACGTATAGGTAAAAAATATGAAAGTTTTGGTTATTGGTGCTGGCGGCCGCGAGCACGCCCTAGCTTGGCAGTGTGCGAAGTTTGATGAAGTTGAAGAAGTATTCGTTGCCCCAGGCAATGCCGGTACGCAGTTAGAAGATAAATTGACCAATATTAATATCGGATCAGAAGACATCGATGGACTGATTGCCTTTGTTAAAGATAACCAAGTTGATCTTACCATTGTTGGGCCTGAGGCACCGTTAGTGATTGGCGTGGTTGATCGCTTTCAGGCCGAAGGCTTGGCCATTTTTGGCCCAACCCAAGCGGCATCGAGACTCGAAGGCTCCAAAGCTTTTTGTAAAGATTTCCTTGATCGAAACAACATCCCAACCGCTTACTATGATGTCTTTACCGAGGTAGCGCCAGCGGTTAAATATGTAGAGGAAAAAGGCACACCGATTGTGATTAAGGCCGATGGCTTAGCTGCAGGCAAGGGCGTTATTATCGCTAATACGCAAGCTGAAGCAGTTGAGGCTATTAATGACATGTTAGAAGGAAACCGTTTTGGTGAAGCCGGCTCTCGCGTGGTGGTTGAAGAATTCTTGGTTGGCGAAGAGGCGAGTTTTATTGTAATGGTCGATGGTAAAAATATTTTACCAATGGCCACTTCACAAGACCACAAAGCCCGTGATAATGGTGATAAAGGCCCTAATACTGGTGGTATGGGTGCGTATTCTCCGGCACCAATTGTCACTGATGAAATCTTCCAAGACGTGATGGATAGCGTTATTCGCCCAACGGTTGACGGTATGGCAGCAGAAGGTAATCCATATACGGGTTTTTTGTATGCAGGTTTGATGATTGACCACCAGGGTAACTCTAAAGTTTTAGAATACAACTGCCGATTTGGTGATCCAGAAACCCAGCCAATTATGATGCGTCTTAAATCAAATTTAGCAGATTTATGTTTGTTAGCAACCCAAGGGCAGCTAAATCAAGCAACCATTGAGTGGGACAATCGTTCTGCGATGGGCGTGGTATTGGCCGCCGACGGTTATCCTAATGCTTACCCATCGGGAGAGGTGGTTGGTTTACCAGCTGATCATGATGATGCCAAAGTGTTTCATGCCGGAACAAAGATGGATGGCGACAAGGTTGTTACTAGTGGTGGGCGGGTATTGTGTGCAACGGCACTCGGTGCCGATACCAAAGACGCACAAACTAACGCCTATACACTACTTAAAAAAATCGATTGGTCGAGCGCCTACTACCGTACTGATATTGGCTTCAAGGCGTTATAGATTTGATTATTATTGGGGTTGATGAAGCAGGCCGTGGCCCACTCGTGGGCTCTGTGGTAGCGGGTGCAGTTATCTTGCCGAATGATTTTGACCTGCCAGAGTTGACTGATTCTAAAAAACTCAGTGAAAAAAAACGCGACACATTGTATACATTAATTACCCAACAATGTCAGTGGGCAGTGGGCGAATCAAGTCCTCAAGAGATTGATGAAATCAATATCTTGCAAGCCACTATGTTGGCGATGCGACGCGCCGTTGAAAATCTAAATATTCAATATGACCAAGTGCTGGTGGATGGTAATCGTTGTCCAGAGCTTGAAAACTGTACCGCCATTATTAAAGGGGATTTGTCTGAGCCGGTTATTTCAGCCGCATCGATTATTGCCAAAGTGACTCGAGATCGACAAATGATTGAGCTAGATAAACAGTATCCGGAATATGGTTTCGCTAAGCATAAAGGTTACGGCACTAAACTGCATATTCAGGCATTAGAAAAATATGGCACTATCAATGCACAGCATCGTTTTTCATTTGCCCCCATTCGGGTATAAACACCCGTCAAGCAAGTGCAACAATCTAGCTAAAAGACGGTACCATTCGTGCCAGTTAAGATATTGATCTGCTGTTGAATCTTAGCTTTCTCTGCCTCTAATTCAGCCCTCTTCTTATCTAGTTCAGCTTGCTTCTCTTCGGCAATTCTTCGCTGGTTGTCACGCTCAATCTCAGCAGCAGGGCGAGTTTTTAAATAATCAAACAGTTTGACTACTTTTCTCACACCTTTGGCTTTAGCCGACGTTGTCGCTGCTTTATCAGCTTCACGTTTAGTTACCTTGCCCATTAAGTAGACCGTTTGATTTTCTGTCATCACCTTCACATGGGTTGGATGAAAGACTTCTTGATTTTGGAAAAGCACTTCAACTTGTGTAGTAATGGCCGC
>QOAB01000095.1 GCA_003978285.1 Candidatus Thioglobus sp. | reverse complement strand
TGTGCTGATTTTCATAGCAACTGCCTCAGCCTTGACTGGCTCTAATTCACCCATTTTTCCACAAGAAGATAAGCCGATAATGACTAAAATTAATGCTGCTAATTTAAGGGTTGTATTCATGTTGTCACCACAATTGTATAAAAGATTAGCCTATATTTTACAGCAAATCCCGAAGCTGTTGCACGAACGCAGATCGCTCTATATTAAAGGCACCTAAGCTTTTCAAATGAGGATTTTCTACTTGACAATCAATCAGTTGATAATCGGTATTTTTTAACAGATGTACTAAAGCTACTTTCGATGCGTTACTTGCACAAGAGAACATCGACTCACCAAAAAATACTTTGCCAATTGCCACGCCATACAAGCCACCTGCCAGTTGAGAATTCTCGTATACTTCAATAGAGTGCGCATGACCTTGATGATGTAATTGAATATAGGCTTGCACCATGTCATTATCAATCCAAGTGCTATCTTGGTCCTTACGCTTAATATTTTTGCACTGATGAATCACTTGCTCAAAATTTGTATTCGTGCGAACTTCGAAACGATTACTACGAAGCACTTTGTCTAAACTTTTTGAAACGTGTAGCGCTTCTTTAGTAATCACCATTCTAGGGTTTGGGCTATACCATAACACGGGCTCACCTTCGCTATACCAAGGAAAAATACCTTTTTGATAGGCATCCAGTAGTCGCTCAGTGGATAACTCACCACCAATCGCAATCAAACCGCTTGGTTCTTCGAGTGCTGAATCAATGTCAGGAAAAGGAACAGTTGGCGAATGAAGAATAAATTCTTCAGGAATGTTAATCACGCGTTTTGTTTTCTAATGATTTCTTTGGCCATATAAAGCGCTGCAATGCTTCTGGCTTCGGTCAAGTCGTCAAAATAAACCAGATCTTCTAAATTAGATAGCTTATGTTCAACCATTTCTAGCGGCTCAGGTTCGTCACCTTCGGCACTGGCTTCATACAAATCCTGCGCTAGAATAATATGGGTAATGTTAGACTGATACCCAGGCGCGAGCGTCATGGTTTTTAAAAAAGTCAACTTGTTTGATCCGTAACCAATCTCTTCTATCAACTCACGGTTAGCCGCCTCAAGTGGCGTCTCTCCTGCATCAATCTTGCCTTTAGTCAGTGCCAATTCATAGCGATCCGTGCCACCGGAGTATTCATAAATCATCACCACTGTATCGTCATCCAACATCGGGATTACCAAAACGGCGCCATTTCCAGGTGGCTTTAAACGTTCATACTGGCGTTTTTCGCCATTAGAAAACTCCAAATCCAAGCGTTCAATATTGAAAACACGTGTGGTAGCAAGGGTTTCAATATTTAATATCTTCGGTTTTTTACGCATAAGTGCATCGTATTAAAGACTATAAAGGTACAATAATACCTTTATACCAAGGGGGAGAATAATGAAAAAATTAACACTACTATTGGCACTTGCACTTTCAACGCTGAGTCATGCTTGGACTATTGATGGTTATGGTAATTACAAGTTTGAAGAAATTAGTAAAAATGTTTATATTATTCATGGACCATTAGATGAGCCAAATCCTAACAACCAAGGTTTTATGAACAATCCTGGCATGGTGATTGGTGCTGATGGTGTTATTGTGATTGACCCAGGCGGTAGTTACCAAACTGGTAAAAGAGTTGTTGATGAAGTTAAAAAAGTTACTGATAAACCAATATTAGCAGTATTCAATACACACGTACATGGGGATCATTGGTTGGGCAATCAAGCCATTATAGAGCAATACCCAGATGCCAAGATTTATGCGCATCCACAAATGATTATAGAGGCAAAAGAAAGTGAAGCTGAATTTTGGATCGACCTTATCGAACGTTTAACTGAAGGAGTATCAAAAGGCACAGTAGCCACTTTTCCTACTGATGCAACGTCACACCTTCAAATTATCAATGTAGGTTCAGAACAGTTTAAAATTCACAATCCAACCGCTAAAGCCCACACAACTAACGATATTATGATTGAGCATGTGGGTAGCAAAACTTTGTTTTTAGGTGACAACGATATGATTCATCGTTTGGGTGGATTTGGCGGAACATCTGATATGCACAATAATATTAAAGTATTAAATTATGCGACTAACCTCAAGCTTGATCATTATGTGCCAGGCCATGGTCCATCAGGAGATGCAGAGCATGCCGTTAAGCCATATTTAGGCTATCTACTTATTCTTCAAGATGAAGCGAGAAAAGGTTATGAAGAAGATTTAGCAGATTATGAAATTAGACCGGCTATCGTAAACAGGTTAAGTGCATACAAAGATTGGCATAGCTTTGATAACAACCTCGGCATGCATATCAACAGAATGTTATTAGAAGTTGAGGCATTAGATCTATAGTAGATTTACTTTACCTGTATCAATATCGTAGTAAGCTGGCACAATGGTCAGCTTACCCTCGCTGACCATTTCTGGGAAGTGCGCACCGGTTTGTTTTAGTTCTTCCGTCACATTACTAACATTAGCTAAGGTTACATTTTCAACTAAGTTTCCAGGCTGATCTTTCGCTTGGTTAAAGGCGGAATTAAGCGCAAAAGTTAAACTAGGCAAATGCCCTTCGAGTTGCTCATGATTGCATGTCGCAGCAACAGCACCACATTGTGAGTGCCCCATTACCATTACCAACGAAACACCCACGTGAAGCACAGCATACTCAATACTAGCCACAATCATTTGATCCAGCACATTGCCGGCTACACGAACCACATACAAATCACCCAAACCTTGATCAAATACCACTTCGGGCGGCACGCGAGAATCAGAACAGCCTAAAATAACGGCAAACGGATGTTGGCCGTGTTTAAGCTCAAAGCGTCTTTCACTTGACTGATCGGGATGAATAAGGTGCGAGGCAACATAGCGCTTGTTGCCTGCCATTAATCTTCTTAAATGTTCATTATTTGCCACAATGTCTTTCATGAGAAAGATTGTAACGCAAAACTCGGATTTAATTGCCAATAATAAAAATTTCGACAACAAAGCCTTTGGTAAAAAGTGCTTTTATTTAGTCGAAGAAGCCATCCATGTGAAGCTCAGTGAGATCACTAAACCCGCCAATATGTTTGCCGTCAATAGTAATTTGAGGCACCATTCTAGCACCGTCAGTAACACGAGAAAATTCGACCATATTTTCTCGATTATCATCAATCATTTTTTGTTCAAAGGGTAGATTCCATTTGTTTAACAACTCTTTGGTTTTAACGCAAATAGGACAAGTATGTGTAGAGTAAACAACAATATCCATATTAACTCTTAAGTGCTTCCACAACTAAATCACCCATTTGATTAGTACCTACAACGGTGTCACCATCAGCAGCAATGTCTTGGGTGCGATAACCTTGATCAAGCACGGTATTAACTGCACCATCAATCTTATCAGCAAGCTCAACTTGGTTCAGTGAATAACGCAACATCATTGAAACGGATAAAATCGTTGCTAAAGGATTGGCAATATCTTTGCCGGCAATATCAGGCGCTGAACCATGAATGGGTTCATACATGCCAAACCCTTCTTTATTTAATGAAGCAGACGGTAGCATACCGATTGAGCCGGTTAACATGGCGGCACAGTCTGATAAGACATCGCCAAATAAATTAGAAGTTACCATGACGTCAAATTGCTTTGGTGCTTTAACCAATTGCATGGCCGCATTATCTACATACATATGAGAAAGCTCAACATCTGGATAGTCTTTGGCTACTTCCTCCATGACATCGCGCCATAATTCGCACACTTCTAACACATTAGCTTTATCTACTGAACACACGCGCTTGTCGCGTTTTTGTGCAATTTTGAAAGCTGAATGGCCAATACGTCTAATCTCAGACTCATAATAAGTCGCAGTATTAAAACCATAACGCTCGCCATCACGAATCTCAATACCACGCGGTTGTCCAAAATAAATACCGGCAACTAGTTCACGAACGATCATCAAATCTAGCCCGGAAACAATGTCTTCTTTCAGCGTTGAAGCGCTGGCTAATTGTGGGTATAAGATTGCAGGACGGAGGTTTGAGAACAAATCCATCTCCGAACGCAAACCTAAAAGACCGCGCTCTGGTCGAAGGTCACGTTCTAATGCCTCCCATTGATAGCCACCCACTGCGCCTAGCAAAATAGAATCGCATTCACGCGCAGCATCTAATGTTGCTTGTGGCAATGGGGATCCAGTTTCATCATAGGCTGTACCACCGACCAGGCCATGGACTAGCTCCATGTCTAGGTCGTCATTTTCATTAAGATGATTAATAACTTTAAGTGCTTGAGTGACAATTTCTTGTCCGATGCCGTCACCTGGCAATATTAATACTTTTGACATTTGTTTTTATTTATTTTAAAAGTTAGTTTCATATTTTACTAGAGGGACTTTTATGAAAAAAATAATCGTACTTAAGTTTCGATCATTTCAAACTGATCCTTGGTCGCACCACAATCAGGGCAAACCCAATCTTCAGGCACATCTTTCCATTTTGTCATTGGCTCAATGCCATCTTTTGGCGAACCTAGATATTCATCATAAACCCAGCCACAAACGATACATCTTAATTTTTTAAATCCCATTTAGTTTTCTCCTAATAAAAAAGGGGAGCGTTTAACTCCCCTTTATCAAGCAATGACTGATTATAAATTGTCAGCGTTCTTCGCTAAATATTCAGCAACACCTTCCGGTGTGTCCTTCATGCCTTCATCACCTTTGTTCCAACCTGCAGGACATACTTCACCATGCGTTGTGTGGAAATCAAGCGCATCTACCATGCGTAACATTTCATCAACATCACGACCTAATGGAAGATCGTTTACCACTTGATGACGCACATCAAAATTTTCATCAATTAAAAACGAAGCACGTAATGCGATACCTGCTGGATGCACAATACCGTAAGCCTCCATAATCGAATGATCTGTATCAGCCACCAATGGGAAACCGATTGCACCTAAACCGCCATCTGCTGGAGCCGTGTTGCGCCATGCGTTATGAGTGAACTGTGAATCTACCGAAACACCCACTACTTCAACACCCTTCTCAGCAAACTTTGCAATACGATGATGATGCGCTAGAATCTCTGAAGGACAAACAAAAGTAAAGTCTAACGGATAAAAGAACAACATAATCTTTTTACCTTTTAGGCTTGATAATTGAAAATCATCGACAATAGAGCCATTGGCTAAAACGGCTGCAGCTGTAAAATCGGGTGCTTGTTGTGTTACTAAAACGCTCATATTTTCTCCAAATAAATAATAAAAAACAGTTCATTATACAATTAGTCGCTTATTTATCTCGTATAAAAATTAAGGGCTTATTGTAACCGGTCATATCGCCGATACTTTAACGTAAAATAACGTCATGCTTAAAATCTACAATACGCTTAGCAAACAAAAAGAAGCCTTTCATCCAATTGAACCCAACAAGGTAGGAATGTATGTCTGTGGTATGACAGTCTATGACTATTGTCATATGGGTCATGCACGCGTATTGGTGATGTTTGATGTTATTACTCGCCATCTAAGGCGTCATTTTCCCAAGGTAGAATACGTACGTAATATCACCGACATTGATGACAAAATTATCAAACGTGCGGTTGAAAATAAAGAAGACATTTACAGCTTAACCAATCGTTTTATTGAAGCCATGCACGAAGATGAACGTGCACTGGGTGTATTACCACCTGATGTAGAGCCTCGTGCTACTGATGCCATTGATCAAATGTTTTACATGATTGAAACGCTGATTGAAAAAGGTATTGCATATCAAGGTAAGAGCGGTGATGTCTATTATTCAGTACGTGATTTTGAAGGCTATGGCAAACTCTCGGGCAAAAATCTAGATGAACTTGAAGCAGGTGCACGCGTTGATATCGAAACTGACAAAAAAGACCCGTTGGATTTTGTCTTGTGGAAGATGGCTAAACCAAGCGAGCCAAGCTGGTCATCACCTTGGGGCGATGGACGCCCTGGCTGGCATATTGAGTGTTCTGCCATGTCAACACACCATTTAGGCAACCATTTTGATATTCATGGTGGCGGTATGGATCTAACTTTTCCGCATCATGAAAATGAAATTGCACAGTCTGAAGGTGCGCACGATTGCACGTTTGTTAATACTTGGATGCACGTTGGATTCGTTAATATTAACGATGAGAAGATGAGTAAATCGTTAAATAACTTTTTTACCATTCGTGGCGTACTAGAAAGTTATGATGGCGAAACCTTACGCTATTTTATTATGAGTTCGCATTATCGTTCACCACTGAATTTTAGCGATGATAATTTAAACCTGGCAAAAACTTCTTTAACGCGCTTATACACAGCAACACGTGGATTAAGTGCATCAGAAGCGGCCATGGACGAAGTATCGCAACGATTTGATTTTGAGAAACGTTTTAATGCAGCGCTGGATGACGACTTTAACACTCCAATTGCGCTGAGTATTTTATTTGAATTAGCCAAATTGGTTAATTCCGAACGAGATAATGACATCGACCAAGCCAATGCCCTTGCTCAACTTTTACAAAAGCTTGGTGGTTATATCGGTATTTTACAAACCGATGCAGATGATTTCCTAAAACAAGGAATTGACTTAGCCGATGAAGATATCGATGCAAAAATCACACAACGTGATGAAGCGAGAGCTAATAAAGACTTCGCCATGTCCGATCAAATCCGCGATGAACTAACTGAATTAGGCGTTATCTTAGAGGACAGTGCAAATGGCACACGCTGGCGCCGAGGATAACTCAAAGCCAAAGGCAAGACTTTCCTCTATCAACTGGTCTGAGATTGACACTATTCTATTAGACATGGATGGTACGTTGCTTGATCTTAATTTTGACTTGCATTTTTGGATGGAATATTTACCATTGGTATTGGCTAATAAGCACAACCTCACCCACCAAGAATCAAAAGACAAATTCTACCCTGTGATGCGCGCAGAGGAAGGTAAGTTGCATTGGTATTGTTTAGATTATTGGCAAAAAATCTTTGAATTAGACATTGCCAAACTCAAAGAAGATGTGGCACATTTAATCCAAGTCCACCCATTCGTTTTAGAGTTTCTAGAACAAGCCAGACAACACAACAAACGTATTTATTTAGTCACTAACGCGCATAGAAAAACCATCCAATTAAAAATGCGAGTCACCAATTTAGAGCAATATTTTGATACAATTATTTCATCACATGACTATGATGTGGCTAAAGAAGATCAAGATTTTTGGCGAAAATTAGATGAATCTATTCATCTAGACAAAGCCAAGAGTATTTTCTTTGATGATTCAAAAACGGTCTTAAAATCCGCTAAAAAATTTGGTATTGGCACTGTTGTGGCTATTAGCAAACCCAGTTCTAAAATTGAAACCAAGCCCATTGAAGGCTTTATCAATATCGAAACCTTTGAACATGCAATGCCAGTAAAGCCTCATTAACAAAAAACCCGCCTAAGGGCGGGTTTTTTTTGATCAGTACAATGACTTGGCAACTACTCGCCGCCAATCGCACCCATTAAAGCAAAGCTTTTAACGAACGGCGTTGCCATTCTAGGGTCTTTGATCATGGCGCCAAAGTCGCCTTTCACAAACTTTAACTTACCCATGGTAACTGCCATGCCCATTGAAGCCATGCCTAAAGGCTTGTCTAACCATTTCATCCAGTTTTTCTTATCTGCACGCATGTCCCAATCCACAGATTCACCATTGTAATCGCCTGCACTAACGCATTCGCCATTCTCAACCACAAAAATACCGGTTGGTGTGCCATCACCTTTATAACCACAAGCAATGATTGATGAAAAGTTAATTTCTGCTAATTTTCCACGTACTTCGTCTGAGCCATTCCAAGCGTCTTTTAATTGGTTCATCCACTCATCTGAAAATAATGCTGCCATGTTAATCTCCTATTTTGTTATCTCATTTAGACAAGCTCATTGTGTCATCAGTTTGTCTTTTCTCTTTAAGTTTGTTCGTTGAACGAACGCACATATTATGCCCATTAAAGTCGGTAATATTGCACTGTTTTTCTTAAAAAAATACCGACTATTTATGTTGGTACTATAAACGCCTGATTTAGCAAGAAAAATAAAGTTTTAAG
>QOAB01000156.1 GCA_003978285.1 Candidatus Thioglobus sp. | reverse complement strand
TGATACACGTACCACGCCAATACCGCCTTGCCCTAAAGCGCTCGCTAATGCACAAATTGTTGTTGGCTTACTCATCCGTAAAATAATGGCTTAAATAATCATCGAAGCTTAAATTATCCTCTTGTTCTATCTCGAGTTGCTGCGTACAAGAGACTTGGGTTTGTTGATCTAAATAATCAAAATGATCTGAGTCAATGGGTTTTTCTAGAAATTCTCTTCGATGTTGTTTGGATAACGTATTGGTATAGTCAAAAAAACCCTGATTGCGATTTTTCATTTCACTCAGCGTCACTGCTGAAGGTGTTAAATCTGCATTATTAATACGTCTTGTCATTTGCTTGACGGTATCTTGATATTTTTCACCTAATAATTCAGCGCATAAATAAATTTTATTCATAGTATCCGAACCTAACCTCTCCAATGCAATAGACTGACCCTTATGGACTAAGTTTAAATTGGGCTTTCGGCCTTCATGCGCAACCAAATGGTCATTGTTATCAATATCAAATTGTTCACGACTCGAAATAGCAGGGGACGTTTCTAGCAAGCAAAACAACATAAAAGCTTCTAAAAAATGAATTTGGGTTTGATCAATACCTAGCGGCAAAAGCGGATTAATGTCGAGGGAGCGTAATTCGATATAACCAATGCCCTGATCTTGTAAAGCATCAAGTGGTTTTTTACCCCCCAATACTAGCGGTTTAGGGCGGACCGAAGCGTAATACTCGTTTTCAATTTGAAGAATATTGGTGTTCAACTGTTGGTATTCGCCTTGCGCCTTAAGTCCAATGGCTTCATACTCACGGCATGAGGTTTGCATACCGGCTTTCAAACTGTGAATATAATGACCCAAAGAGTTGTAGTTTGCTTTAACACCCGCCTCGTCTTCACGTAGATTTTGATAACCAATATCACCCATACGTAGTGATGTAGCATACGGTTCATACAAAGTAGAATCGTTAAATTCAACCAGCGAGTGCTGATGATAACCCTTCAAAAATGATTTACAAACGGCAGATGATGCACCAAATAAATACGGAATGAGCCAGCCATAACGCACTACATTACGAGTAAGGCCCATATAACTCTGATCGGTAAAATCTCTCAGCGTTGCTTTAGGTGCTTTTTTGGCTCGATAGGCTTCAAAAAAATCAGTTGAAAATGAATAATTAAAATGAATACCCGCAATGGTTTGCATCACACTACCATAACGATTGGCCAAGCCTTTTCTATAGATTGTTTTCATCATACCGCGGTTAGATAAGCCATACTGGGCAATAGGGATATAAGTTTCACCACGAATCACACAGGGCATAGAGGCCGGCCAAAAGCTTTGATCTTTGGGTAGGTGGTGATACAAGTATTGCTGAGTTTTTGATAAAAACGACAGCACTGCTTCAGCACTATGTAGTGGTGGCGTAACTAACTCAATGAGTGACTCAGAAAAATCAGTGGTAATGTTTGGATGCGTCAACGCGCAACCAAATGCCTTTGGATGAGGTGCTTGGGAAATACCACCTTTTCTCGAGACCCTTAATCCTTCTTTTTCAATACCCATCAAATTACCTTTGAGTAAGGTAGTGTGTGGTTTTAATATTTGAATTTTATCCGCTAAGTTCAAATGCTTGCTCAATGCTAAAATACTCGTATTTTACCATTAGGTCGTTAGAATGAAAATAATCAAGGCAGTTGTTGGTGTTTTGCGCGATGAATCTGGGAAATTGCTGATTGCCAAACGACAAGATCACCAGTTCATGGCTGGATTTTGGGAGCTACCTGGTGGAAAAATAGAGGGTGATGAAACCACTGAACAAACCATCATCAGAGAGCTTAATGAAGAACTGGGCATTAAAGTTAATGCTTTAAGTCTGCACCAAACAATGCAATATACCTATACCGACAGAATGGTTGAGTTATGCATTTACAATATCGATCAATACCAAAACACACCGTTAGGCATAGAAGGGCAACAAATCGCCTGGGTATCCATACAAGAATTGCACAACTACCAACTACTGCCGACCATGAAAGCCTTTATTGATTCAATCACTTTGCCAAATAAATATTGGATCACCCCATCAAGTGATCATCAAGGCGAGGCGTGGATGAAAAAATTTGACAAAAAAATGACACAAGATATTAGCTTAATCCAGCTTCGAAGTAAAACTACGCTAGATATTCACTTTATTGCAGAACTTCACAACAAATGCCAGCAATATAACATCAAGTTATTGATTAATACCATCGATAAAAGCTTTAACGAGCCTTATTGTGATGGCTGGCATATGACCACCAACGAGATGCTTAATCTAAAATCAAGGCCCTGCGCCGATGACAAAATTTTAGGTGCGTCAACTCATGACCTTAATGAGGCACTGAAAGCGCAAGAATTAGGCGCAGACTTTGTTGTGATTTCCCCGGTTCAAGCCACAAAAACTCATCCTGATACAATACCATTGGGTTGGGATGCCGCCATTGAGGTGGTAAACAAACTTAACATTCCCGTGTATTTCTTAGGTGGTATGGGCTTAAATGATTTAGACCGAACACTAAAAATTGGCGCTCAAGGTATTGCTGGGGTAAGCGCCTTTTAATTAAACTTAGATTCGGCTCTTGCCAGAGTCATCACATCACAAGACTCGACGCCTGCATTCAGTACGGTTTTTGCCAATTCATTCAAACTTGAACCCGTTGTCATCACATCATCGACCAATAGAACCTTGTTGTAGGGCATTGGCTTAACGCTAAATGCGCCTTTGATTTTTTGTCTACGTTGTTCGGGATTAAGCGCTGATAGTGGTTGTGTGGCTTTAATTCGATTAACGCTATGAGTGTCAATTGTTGTATTGGTTTTTTTGCTAACCACGCTGAGTAATTCCAATACCTGATTATAACCACGCTCTGCCATTCTACTGCGGCTCAGCGGCATGGGAATAATGGCATCATATTGAACACCTTTACTGATAATAGATTGATACAAATTATACAATTGATGTGAAAAATAATCGCCCACACAAAGTCGATGATCAAACTTAAAAATTTTGATTAAATCTGCAATAGCATCTTGGTAGTCATATAAAGTATAAGCGCGATTAAAAACTGGGGCGTGTGCTAAACATTGCCCACAAAAATCTAATTTCCCACTAATAGGATGAGCACAAGACCGACACCTAGTTTGGTGACTGCTTAAGCTAGACTCACATTCATGACAAACGCAGAACTTTGCGCTTTCTGCACAAAGTACGTAAGATTGGTCGGGAATAAGTGCGCTTAATCGCGAGTAAAAACCCATGTTAAATCATCAGACATGGCTTGTCTAAATTGATAACCTTCAACATTAAAATCTTTGAGTAATTCTGGCTCAGTGAGTCTATTTTTAATCATATAATTCACCATCAAACCGCGCGCGCGTTTTGCGTAAATACCGATAATTTTATAGGTATCGTTTTTAAGTTCTTTAAAAGCAATATTAATAATCTTAGCATTGATCGATTTTTTATCAATGCCTTTAAAATATTCATTAGACGCTAGGTTAATAATCACTTCAGACTCATCTTCATTCAGCACTTGTGAGATCTGATCACCCCAAAATTCATACAGATTTTTTCCTTGACTATTTTTGAGCTTGGTTCCCATTTCTAAACGGTAAGGCTGTATTAAATCAAGTGGTCTGATAACGCCATATAAGCCAGACAACATGCGCAAATGACCTTGCGCAAATTCAAAATCATCCAATGACAAACTCAGTGCATCGATGCCGTTGTAAACATCGCCCTTAAATGCTAACAGCGCTTGTTTGGCATTACTCAGTGTGAAAGGTGTGCTAAAAGTTTGAAAACGATCAAAATTTAACTTGGATAATTTATCGCTGATTGACATCAAGCTTGCAATATCATCCTGTGTTTTGTCCTTAAGTAAATCAACCAAAACTTGGGATTGTTCAATTTGGCGTGTTTGCGTGAATACGCTGATCTGTGCCGGTTCAAAATCTTGCGTTTTAGATGGGGAAATAACAGCTAACATCGATTTGAAAATAAGATTAAAAAATTAAAAAATATTCTACCCGAAAATTATTCGCAAAAACACTACTAACGTCACGTATTTGAGGATATTTAGTTGGATCTTTTACGATATAATTTAGATGATTTTTTTCGATTTTTATTTGAAGCAATACCCACATGAAAGAGCAATTATTACACCTACCTAAACCTCACGGTCTTTACCATCCAAACAACGAGAAGGAGAACTGTGGTATCGGCTTTATTGCACATATTAAAGGCAAGCCCTCACATCAAATTACCACCGATGCATTAGAAATGCTAACGCGCATGGATCACCGTGGTGGTTGTGGTTGTGAATCTAACACGGGTGATGGTGCAGGCATTCTAACGGATATTCCTCATGCATTTTTTGTCAAAAAAATCAAAGCAGATTTTGATGTTGATGTAGTGCCAGGTAGTTATGGTATTGGTAATATCTTTTTGCCACAAGATGATAGCGAAAGAGCGCATTGCGTAAGCGTACTAGAAAAAGCCATCGAAGACGAAGGCCAAACATTGGTGGGTTGGCGCGATGTGCCAATTGATGCCGATAAAGCTGATGTTGGAGATACGGCAAGAGCCTCTCAGCCAATTATTAAGCAACTGATTATTGCCAGTGCAGACAGTATTGATAACAAAGCATTTGAACGCGCCTTGTTCGTTATTAGAAAGTACGCATCAAATGCTATTCGTACCGATGAATCCTTATCTCAAGCATTATTATTCTATGTTTGTAGTTTATCAACCACTGTCATTATCTACAAAGGCATGTTGATGGGATCGCAAGTACTTGATTTTTATACTGATTTATCAAACCCTGAATACGCCACTTATTTGGCCATGGTGCATTCGCGTTTTTCGACCAACACATTCCCATCTTGGGATCGAGCTCAACCATGTCGTTACATGTCACACAATGGTGAAATTAACACTCGCCAAGGTAACTACAACTGGATGCGCGCTCGAGAAGGTGTATTAGAAAGCGAATTATTTAAAGATGACTTATCTAAAACGCTACCAGTAATTGAAACTGAGGTATCGGATTCAGGTAGTTTTGACAATGTTTTAGAATTCTTAATGATGAACGGTCGCACCTTACAAGAAGCGGTACTGATGATGGTGCCCGAAGCTTGGCAAAATGACGACAACATGAGTGATGAGAAAAAAGCATTTTATGAATATTTCTCAAATGTGATGGAGCCGTGGGATGGCCCTGCCTCTATCGCCTTTACCGATGGCCACTATATTGGTGCGGTACTCGATCGTAACGGTTTGCGCCCTTCACGTTTTTACCTAACACATGATGACCGGGTGATTATGGCTTCTGAAGTGGGCGTGGTAGATGTCGAAACTGACAACGTTAAAACCAAAGGCAGATTACGCCCAGGCAAGATGTTCTTGGTTGATTTCGACAAGGGTGAGTTGGTGGACGACGAAGCCATTAAAGCTGAATTCGCTGCACAAAACCCTTACCAAGATTGGCTCAATGACCAACAAATTCACTTATCAGAATTGCAATGTGAACAAGAAGCACACGGCTTCCATCCAGAATCACTCATTCATCGTTTAAAAGCTTTTGGCTACCACACTGAAACCTTACAGTTTATGCTCCTACCCTTGGTCAGCGAATTGCGTGACCCGGTAGGATCAATGGGTAACGACTCAGCCTTAGCATGCTTGTCTGATCAGTCTCGTGTCATTTATGACTACTTCAAGCAACTATTTGCACAAGTAACCAATCCAGCCATTGATTCAATTCGTGAAGAGGTGGTAATGTCATTGCGTTGCTCTATTGGCCCTGAAGGTAACTTACTTAGCAACAAAGCAGAAAACGCACATCGTTTGGTTATTGACCATCCAATCTTAACCAATGAAGAAACCGCAGCGCTTCGTCACTGCAACCACCGAGGCTGGACCTCCAAAACCATTGATATCACTTATGACATCAATAAAGGTAGAAAAGTCTCAGAACTATTAGAAGATATTTGCCAACAAGGCTCGCAAGCAATTAAGGATGGTCATTCTTTAGTGATTTTATCTGATCGTAATATCGGTAAAAACCGCGCTGCTATCAGTACATTATTGGCCTCTTCAGCATTGCACCGCTATTTAATCGCCAACCATGAACGTACCCAGGTGGGCATTATTGTAGAGACAGGCGAAGCTCGCGAAGTACATCACTTCTGTTTATTAACGGGTTTTGGTGTAGATGCAATCAACCCTTATTTAGCGTTCGAAGCATTATGGCAAGCACGTCGTGATGAGATGATTGACATAGAAAGTGATGCAGCTATTATTAAGGCTTATCGTAAAGGTGTAGGCAAAGGTATGCTTAAAGTCATGGCGAAGATGGGTATTTCTACGCTAGAGTCATACAAAGGTGCACAAATTTTTGAAGCGGTTGGTCTGGCGCCAGAAGTCATGGACAAATGTTTCTTTGAGACTGCATCACGTATTAAGGGTGTGGGCTTTGATGTCTTACAGTCAGAGGTTGAAAAACGACATCACCATGCCTACCAGTCCAATGATTTAGACAACTTAGGCCATTATCATTGGCGTAGTGGCGGTGAGAAACACATGTGGGAGCCGCAAACCATTGCCAACTTACAGCTCGCTGCTCGCAACAATGACAAAGAGGCTTATTGGGCGTTTTCTAAACGCTCTAACGAAGAAGGTACACGCAACTGCACACTGCGTGGCTTAATGTCATTTAAACAAGGCAACCCAATTTCAGTTGATGAAGTTGAAGACATTAAAGAAATCGTCAAACGCTTTGCCACCGGTGCAATGAGTTTTGGTTCGATTTCTGCAGAATCACATGAATCTCTAGCCATTGCCATGAACCGCTTAGGTGGTAAATCAAATACCGGTGAAGGCGGTGAAGATGCTAAGCGTTGGACCCCAGATGCGAATGGTGATTCACGTCGAAGTGCCATCAAACAAGTTGCTTCTGGACGTTTTGGTGTTACTATTGATTACCTTAACAACGCAGACGAAATTCAAATTAAAGTATCGCAAGGTGCTAAGCCGGGTGAAGGTGGTGAATTACCAGGTACTAAAGTTGATGAAGGTATTGCTAAAATTCGCCACTCAACGCCTGGGGTTGGTTTAATCTCACCACCACCTCACCATGATATTTATTCTATTGAAGATTTATCACAACTAATTTTTGACCTTAAACGCTCAAACCCTGCCGCTCGCATCAGTGTAAAACTCGTGGCAGAAGTTGGTGTTGGTACGATTGCTGCTGGTGTAACTAAAGCCAAGTCTGATCATATTGTAATTGCAGGTCATGATGGTGGTACTGGTGCTTCACCATTAACTTCAATCAAACATGCAGGTTTGCCGTGGGAACTAGGCTTGGCAGAAACTCACCAAACTTTAGTCATGAATGATCTGCGCTCACGCGTGGTGATTCAAACAGATGGTCAATTAAAAACTGGCCGCGATGTGGCGATTGGTGTTTTACTCGGTGCTGAAGAATTCGGTTTCTCAACCGCACCACTTGTGACCATGGGTTGTATCATGATGCGTAAATGTCACCTTAATACTTGCCCAGTAGGCATTGCCACACAAGACAAAGAACTGCGTAAAAAGTTTACCGGCAAGCCAGAACATGTAGTGAACTACTTGTTCATGGTCGCTGAAGAATTACGTTTAATCATGGCCCAGCTTGGCTTTAAAACAGTCAACGAAATGATTGGTCGTGTTGATATGCTAGAAATGGACAAAGCCATTGACCATTGGAAACAGGGTTCAATCAATTTAGATGCTTTATTAACACCCGCAAATAAACCAAATGCAGACACCGGTACTTATCAAAGTATTTTGCAAGATCACCAATTAGAATTACAAATCGACAACAGCTTAATCGAACAATCAAAAGCTGCTATCGAAGGTAACGAATCGGTACAGTTTGATTCCATCATTACCAATGTTGATCGCGCGGTTGGTGCTATGCTGTCTTCACACGTGGTTAAAACCCGTGGTGGTAACAATTTAGATGAAGGCTCGATCCACATTAATTTCAAAGGTTCTGCTGGCCAGTCTTTAGGCGCATTCTTAGCACAAGGTATTACTTTAGAAGTCGAAGGCGATGCAAATGACTACGTTGGCAAAGGCTTGTCTGGTGGACGTGTGATTGTTTATCCACCAA
>QOAB01000084.1 GCA_003978285.1 Candidatus Thioglobus sp. | reverse complement strand
GATTTTTTGAAGAAAAATCACTTTTCATCAGAAATGACTGTCAATTTCACTGGCATAATCAAAATTATGGCTGTTTTGATGATTTTTTGGCTAATTTGAAGCAAAAAAAGCGAAAAAATATTCGTCAAGAGCGCAAAAAAGTTAATCATTCTGGTGTGAGCATTAGGCAGCTAGATGGTAATAGTGCAACGGATGTCGATTGGCAAAATTTCTCAAATTTTTACAATCAAACTTTTTTAGAAAAAAGCGGCACACCCACACTTAACTTAGGCTTTTTTAAACAAATTGCCAAAACCATGCCCGACCAAGTCTTGCTATTTTTGGCCGATCTTAACGGTGAATGTATTGCCGGATCTTTAATGTTTAAAAGCGACACAAGGCTTTATGGTCGACATTGGGGTTGCAATGAACAAGTCGATTATCTTCATTTTGAAGCTTGTTATTACCAAGGTATTGAGTACTGTATTCAGCACAATCTAAAGGTGTTTGAGCCTGGCGCACAAGGTGAACACAAGGTGTCTAGAGGGTTTGTGCCAACCCTGACTCAATCTGCACACTGGATTAAAGATGAAGCATTCAAACAGCCTATTAAACATTTTTGCGAACAAGAACAACAACACATTGCGAATTACATGGAGCAAGTGAACAAACATAATCCATACAAGGAACAAAATTTATGAAGCAACATTCAAGTTCTTGCGTGCAAAATCAAGCACCAATTCTTAAAATTATTAAGCCATTATTACAAGATAAGCGTACTGTTTTAGAGGTGGGTAGTGGTACCGGACAACACGCTGTATTTTTTGCCCAACAAATGCCACATCTTAATTGGCAAGCTAGTGATCAATCTCAATATTTACCAAGTGTTAATGCCTGGATAGATGAAGCTAATTTAGACAATCTGCCTAGCGCTATTGAGCTTGATGTTACTCAACCGTGGCCAGAGTTAAAAGTTGACTCAATATTCTCTGCCAATACCACGCATATCATGAGCTGGGAGATGGTTATTAATTTTTTCCAAGGCATTAGGCTGACTTTGGAGACGGGTGGTCTATTTATCTTGTATGGTCCGTTTAACTATAATGCTCAATACACTTCTCAAAGTAACGCTAATTTTGACTTGTGGTTAAAAGATAAAGACGCTCAAAGTGCTATTCGTGATTTTGAAGCATTAAACGCCTTGGCTAAACACGCTGATTTACACTTAATTAACGACTATGAAATGCCGGCCAATAATCGAATTTTAGTGTGGGAAAAGGCGTAGTTATTACCACTTATTTAGACAGATCGATATCTTGCCCAGCATCGAGTATTGCTTGTCGGTAAACGCGTAGATAATCAAACACACTGTCTGGATATTGCTTATAGTGCCTCTCACCAATATAGCGCAGATGGCCTGCGAAATGATAAGTGTACAATAATGCATCAATGCGCATCACTTCAACGCCATAATCAAACATGACAATCCCTGGTCGGTAATCTAAACCAAGTTTTCTCACATACTGACTTGGCGTGGTTTTGTTACCATCAACATCAATGATAATCTGGTCAGATTCTGCATCGAAGCGCACCACATCAAATAAATCTAATTCTTTTAAAATTTCAAGATTTTTTAAGTGTCCATTATGCAATCGATTGCACATTACACAGTACTGGTCTTCAAACAACACCAATAATGGCTTGTCTCTTTTTACGCTTAAATCTGTGATTGATTGAAAACTGTTGTGGTCTTTAAATTGATAATGTTTGGCGCGTTTTTGCTGCTGAATGAACTCTGCTAATGTGGTGTTTTGATAAGCGCGATTCTTCACAAAATTAAGAATGTGCTTAAAATTCTCAACCGAACGATAACCATTAACTTTATAGACTAATTTATTACTCTGATCGAGAAAGACGATGGTCGGGGTGAAATTTACCTTGAAATGATCTCTAACTTCAGCCTCAGTCATAATTAGATCTTCATTCAGTGCAACCTCTTTATTGCCACGAATGTTAATCGCCACTACATCAAAGTTGTCTTTAATGATTTGAGTATTGGTGTTGTTTTTAAAGCCCTCTTCGACCATCTTGTAACAATATGGGCAGCCCGTGAGATGCATGTAAAGCATTAGGTGCTTATTTTCATCCTTCGCTTCTTCTACATCTTCAGCAATGTCTAAAAAACTATCCTTAAACCAGTCAGGTAATGTTGAGACTTGACCTCCAACGATCTTGCCTGGCTCAACGGCTTTAACTTGAGAAAATATTCCCATTACCAATAAGGCTGATAATACCAATTTAAAATATTTCATACACCCTCTATAAAGTTTATTCAAATTCTAGCTTGCGAAAGATTCTCTCAGCATTGCGTTTTGACAATTCATTAAACGTATCCCATTGGATAAAGCGACTGACGTCAATTTTATAAGCGTCAATCAATTCACCGTCATTATCAATGACTTTTTCCACCTCTGTCAACATGTAAAGCAAATAATCTTTAGTGAATTTGGTAATAGTTTTAATGTCCGTGGGACCGCCATGACCAGGAATAATCACGCTCGCATTTAGTGCTTCTAATTTATCCCAAGTCTGCACCCAGCCCCTAATATCGGTATGATCAAGGATTGGCAATACTCGAACATTAAAAGCTAAATCACCCGATATTAATAGTCGTTCTTCTGGCATCCACAGTTGTATATCTGCCGGCCCATGTGAGGGACCTAAGTGTAACAATTCTATCTTTCTTCCTGCCACATCTAGCACCAGGTGATCTTCAAAGGTTTGGTCAGGCATGACCACCTTTGTTTTATACATCTTGTCCTTTAAGCGACGATATGCGCGATCAAAGATATCTTCATTTCTTTTTTTAATAATCTTGGCAGCATACGCATGCGCAATAATAACAGCGCCCTGCTCTTTCCAATAATTAGAGCCTAACATAGCATGACCCTGTGCATTCTCTAACACCACATACTTAACAGGTAAATTAGTTATTTCCTTAATCTTATCATGCATGGTTTCTGCTAGCAGGTAACTGCCTCCAGCATTGAAAACGACCACTGCATCGTCAGCAACGATAAAAGATAGGTTGTTGTTGTGTCCAGAGTTTTCATAGCTGGCAGGCTGTGTTGCGCCGATCGCAGAATAAACCCCCTTAATAACTTCAACTGGATTTGAATATAGGGCGTTCTCCGGTGCTTGATCACTTATTGTATAAGGTAAGCCGGCCTCTTTCCACTTGGTAAATCCATCAGCATAATTCTTAACGTTGGTATAACCCATATTCATCAATGTTTTTGCCGCCAAAGGAGATCGTCTACTGCGGTCGCAATAAACAATAATAGGCGTATCTTCATTAACAGCGTGTTCCCCTATTTGAAACTCTAAATATCCTCTAGGAACATGTTTGTTTTGTCCACGATGAATCGCACCAAATTGTACAATTTCATCTCGGGTGCGAACATCAATCAAAACAGTATACGGGTCTTTATCAAGTATCTCTTTGAGTTGCTGAGTATCAATATTAACAATCTCTTTGTTAACAGTTTCAAGCATCTTATCACCATCAACCAATGCACTGTGCACGAAGGTGTTAATAAAGAAAAAGAAAACTAACAAAAAATGTTTCATGTGGTTAATATTTTTGAATGAATTTATGTATTATATTTAAACGTATACAAGATTGATAGTGAAATTTTTAGCAATTTATATTCAAAAAAATCGAATAGTTAAAGTTTGCTAAAAGAATTTAGACGCTATTCAAACTCCATTTGCTTAAAAATACGCTCGGCATTTTGCTTGTGTAATTCATTATAAGTGCCCCAATCACGGTACATAGATTGATCGATGTTATAAGATTCATAAAGACCGCCATCATCATCAATTATTTTTGTAATTTCGTTGCGCATATAAACCAGATAATCTTTGGTGAATTTGGTGATTGTGGCAAGGTCTGTTGGTGCGCCATGGCCAGGAATAATAACCTCAGGCTCCAAAGCTTCGATCTTATCCCAGGTCTCAATCCATCCAGCTGTATCTGTCTTAATAAATACTGGCAATAATCGCTCATTAAACGCGGTGTCACCACTAATTAATACTTTTTGGTCTGGCAACCATAGTTGAATATCATCTGGCGAATGTGATGCGCCTAAATGCATAAGCTCAATCATAGTATCACCCATTGGAATGGTCATTTTAGTAAAGAAAGTTTGGTCAGGCAAAACAATTTCTGAACCTAAAATTCGATCACGAATAAAACGAGCGTCGCGCTTATAAATTTGATCACCGTGTGCTTGAATTTCCTTTAAGGTTTCTTCATGTGCAATTAAATTAGCGCCTTGCTCTTTCCAATATTTGGCACCTAAAATCGCATGACCTTGTGCATTTTCAAACACTACATGCTTTACAGGCTGATCAGTTATTTTTTTAATCTCCTCATGCATGGCTTTGGCCAATAAATAACTACCGCCAGCATTAAACACTAACACGCCATCTGTGGTGACAATAAAAGATAAATTATTATTATGATTGGCATTTTCGTATGTTGGTGGTTGCGTGGCACCAATAGCAGAATATACGCCATCAGCAACTTCAACCGGTCTCGAATAAAGAATGGTATTTGGCGCTTTGTCACTAATTGCATATGGCAACCCAGCTAGTTTCCATTCAAAAAAACCATCAGAATAATTTTTTACATTGGTGTAACCCATTGTCTCCAAGGTTTTAGCTGCTAGAGGTGAACGTAAATTTTTGCCACAATAAACAACAATTGGTGTGTCGCTGCTTTGAGCGTGTTCGCCAATACGAAACTCTAACCAGCCTCTAGGAATATGACGATTTTGGCCACGACGAATGGTGCCTAATTTAACAATCTCAGGCCGAGTACGTATATCAATCAACACAATGCTTGGGTCTTTATCAAGCATCTCAATCAACTCATCTGTGTTAATGTTTACAATTCTTTTTTTAACCGCTTCTAGCATTTGCTCGCTACTCACAATTTCACCTTCAGCGACTACATTCGTCAATGCAAAAATACACAATATAGAAAATAAGAAATGCTTCATTTAGAACCTTTATTTTAAATAAAAAATATTGGATAATTATGACACAATTAAACCAACTCTGATAGAATTATGCCTTTATTTATCTACTCAGGAGAGAAAAGTGAAAAATAAACTATCGGTCATTTTAGCCGTTGCTAGTGTTTTAACAATAAGCATTGCCACTGCAAATACCAATAACTGGAGCCCTTGGGGGAGTAACTATAACAACTACTATAATCCGTTTTCTGGTGGTAGTAATTCTTACGGTCCATTTGGTGGTGGCACTAGCTTCGGCCCATTTGGTGGCGGTAACAGTATGCAGCCTTTTGGTTTTAACACAGGTTCAAACCGCTTCGGTCCAATGAATGGTAGCAATATGGGGCCTTTTAATGGTGGTCATAATTGGCAGAATCAAAGTTTTAATCCTGCACAAATACAACAAGTAGCAAAAGAAGCGGTAAGCACAGTTCAAGAAGTTGTGACAGCCGTACAACCTGCAACAGAAAGTTCAGAGCCAGCACAAATGACCGCTGAGTTGTTTATGCAAATGGTACAAGTGACTGAAGTTGACGAAGGCATTACTGGTCCAGAAGTGGATGAGTCAATTAAATCAATGGCCACTAACGAATCTATTTTGCACGTCGCTATGTTTCCACTCAGTGAGCAAATTCAGAATGTGACTGGTAAGCCATACAGACACCTCAGTATTCACAATATTTGTGACGCTGCCACTGCCGGAAAGATTGCCGATATTGATGATCGTTACGCAGTGATTCTTCCTTGTCGTATTGCGGTGGTTGAAGGTAAAGATGGTAAAATCAGAATGATCAGTATGAATCCTGATGTAATGCATGCTATGAAATTACCAGCAGATGCACTAGGTCCTGCGATGGATGTAGCAGAAAAAATGAATGCGATTATTGAAGGTGCTAAAGAAGGTTCTTTCTAAATAGATTTTAATCGTTATAAAAAAGCCTGCAATTGCAGGCTTTTTTTTCGTCTAAAACTAAGGCTGTTTTGCCAATCTTAATAAACTTAACCAGCCCAAAATAAACAGCATACCGCCAATTGGCGTGATAAACACCATTGCATGAATTTTACTAAAAGTATACAAATATAAACTTCCTGAGAATAACACAATGCCAATGGCAAATATCCAACTACTTTGTTTAATAGCTTGTGACGGCTTGAATTGGTAATACACAGCCAGCATAGCAATGATTAGTGTGTGATACATTTGATAAGTTGCCGCTGTTTGCAGGCGTGCAATGCCTTTAGCCTCTAACACGTCTTTTAACATGTGCGCTGACATAGCGCCTATTGCAACCGCTAGAGCGCCACTTAGGGCGATAAAAATCCAGATTTTTTTCATAAGTATTAATAATAAAAAAAGTAAACCTTTATAACTATACGCCTAATCAATAAATAATAGTAGCGTTTAGTGTGTTTTTGATGCTGTCCAATAAAGCGTATATTAAGGGCAAGTCAATGTTAAATACATTGAAGAATGTTGAACAATATAGGAGATATAAAATGTTAGCTCATACAAAGCAAAACTTTGAAACCTATCCAACCAATCGTATTGTTGCGGTTGTTGATAGCAAAATGGAAGCTGATGAAGTATGCTGTGAATTAATGGATGCTGGGTTTGATAGCGCTGAGATTGATGAAGCAGTTGGCAAAGAAGGATTACAATTCCTTGATCCAGATGGTCTCAACCACGGACTAATGACTAAATTGATTCGCAAATGGCAATTTCTTGCACAAGGCGAAGAATTAAAATACTTGAAGCGTATTAAAAAGGGCTTAAAAGAAGGTCATGCGATTGTAAGTATTCCAGCTTTGACAGAATCTTCACGTAATAAAGTGACAGAAATTCTAAGATCACATCATGCTAAAGGGATTCGTTATTATGGTCGTTTCTATGTTGAGAATTTGGACGGCAGCACCGCTTAAGTAATTGGTTGTTTTGTTTTATTTGAAAAACAAAACTACATCGTTGTCATAAAACTGAACATGTACGCCCCATGCTTTAGCAAGGTGGTTAATTGTGTTTCGACTAAAAAAACAAACGTGTGTTGGATCATCCTTATAGTACCAAGATTTAAAATCAACCTGGTCATCTAGAATCTTAGTCATTACAGCTAACACCCCCCCTACACTTAACATATTAAATAGCTTAGTCAGTTCATCGCCAGGGCTATCTAAGTGCTCAACGACTTCAGTGGCAGTAATAAAGTCATATTTGTTGTTAAAAATCGAACGATCATTAGCATAAAATTTATCAAACAAATCAACCTTGTAACCTTGCTCTTCAAACATCACTGACAAAGTTGGCCCTGGGCCAGAGCCAAAATCTAGACCTTTGTCACCTGGTTGAATCCAATCCATAACTGGATTAAATACTTGAGATAAAAACGCACGATAATGCTTATCTTCAGGATTGTTTTGATGGGAGTCGTAACGAGTTTTTTCTGCTGCTTCGCTCAGATGAAACTCTTTGGGTGTAAAAACCAAATCACAAGACGAACATGAAAAATAACTGGCGTCCTTATTTTTGAAATAAGGCTGACTTTGCTTAGAACAACATAATGGACACTGATTAGCCATTACGTCACTTAAATGGTAATTTTAGTGTGAACAAGAGCCTGAATGAACGTGACCATGGTCTAACTCATCTTTTGTTGCCTCTCTCACATTTTCGATGCTCACATTAAAATGTAATGTTTCTCCAGCCAATGGATGATTAGGATCAATCGTGACCGTATCTTCATTAATTGATTTAACGTAAACAATGAATGGATTACCCTGCCCACCTTTAGATTTTAACTCCATACCTACTTCAAGATTATCAATACCTTGTAGAGCTGACTTTTGAATCTCTTGAATCGCCTCTGAATTATAAGCACCATAAGCGTCTTCTGGCTTAACTGATACATCGCAAGATTCACCAGCTTTCATGCCCTCTAATGCACTTTCCAAACCGGAAATTATATTGCCACGACCTTGAATAAACAGCATAGGCCCTTGATCTCTCAATTTAGATGAATCAATCACATCGCCCGCATCATTTTTTAATGTGAAGTGCATTTCTACTACTGCATCTTTTTTTACTGTCATTCTTGTGCTCCTATGCACTAATTACTAAATTATCTACCAAGTTAAAAGGCACGCAGTGATTTTTAGTGCGAACAAGAGCCAGAATGGACATGGCCATGCTCTAACTCATCTTTTGTCGCCTCTCTCACTTTCTCGATGCTCACATTAAAATGTAATGTTGCACCTGCCAACGGGTGGTTAGCGTCAACGGTTACTGTGTCTTCATTGATTGATTGAACATGCACAACAAACGGGTTGCCTTGCTCATCTTGAGATT